>QMPQ01000026.1 GCA_003648635.1 Bacteroidota bacterium
ACAATATCTATCAGCAGGTGTTTCTTGTTGCGCTGGATGCGAGGGTCAGGAAGTTGACTGAAATAGTGGTGAAGTGATGTCTTCATTTTGTCGAGATTTCTGTGTCTCAACAAAAATCGCTAGGTTTGAATGTAAAACCCAGTAATTGAGGCGTCTAACAACCAACACTTCGCCTTAACTTACGCACAATTGTTAATAAACAGTTCCTTTTCACAAGTTCACGGATCCAAGGGTGTTAACAACCCTAACGAAATTGTTAATCCCAGTTCAGTTTCAACGCATTATATGCGTTGGCCCTGTCTTTAAGACAGTCTATTCGTTCCAAAGATCAGGAATGGCATGGTGTCCCCGGGCCCTTGTGGGGGGCCTGTCAACAGGAGGGGTGGAGCCAGAGTGAACCTGGTAAATTCGATTAGCTGTTTCCGAAATAGCCTCCACCAGGTAGGGATAGGGCCGGTCGGTCACATCCACCAGTCCGCAGTTGTAATTTTCCCCGTCGTTACCCCGGCCGGTCAGGTCCTGGTCACACCACTGGAAATAGGATGTGCCTATTAGCCCGGGGTGCTCATAGGCCTTTTCCGTATAATAACGATAGGCCACCCCTCTTTCAACCTGCGAATTAACCTGCCACAGGGACTGGGCCATCCCCCTGTCCACTGTCCCGAAATGATATTCCCCGATGAAGATGGGTTTGCCTGTTACCTCCGTAAATTTGTCCATCATCGCCTTATTCGGGTACAGGTCATAGCAATTGAAACTGAATACATCAAAGACATCTTTGCATAGCTCCAGGATTTCGGTATCAGCCTCCTGGCCGAAACGGATCCCCAGCGTCAGGTGGTTGGGATCGTGCTTTTCCAGCGCGCCGTCCACAGTTTCAATAAAAATCCGGAAGGTGTTGTGGATGAAGTGAATCCTATTTTCAGGGGTATCGGCCTTTGCCAGATGTTCCTGAAGGGCCGTTTTTATGGATCGCTCTTTTCCTTCAAGGATCAGATCACAGAGTCTCTGCTCACGACCCAGGAAGGAGGGTTCATTGAAGGTGAAATATCCGAGTAACCACGGATTATCGCGGTAGGGTTCCACAGTGGATCGAACCGCCTTATCAATCTTTTCCCCGAAATCCGAAGCATATACATCGGCCAGGCCCATCAGTTCACCTTCAATGCCAATTCCCCGCATCTGAAGTGTAAAGGCCTTCTGGTTGCGATTGTAAACACTGCGATTTGACCAGTTGGCAATGGTATTCAGCCCCCAGCGATCCATGCGGGTGATGATATTGTCAATGGATTTTTCCCTGTACCCCTCCCCGTATCTGCGGGAGAGATTCCATTTACTAAAGGAAGGCGCCCGGTACTGGTCGGTCTTTGGACCGGGATCCTCAGGTGGAATTTCCTTGTAAAGGTTCGGGCGGTGTTCAAGCCTGTTGACACTGCCACCCCCGCCAGGACTTACACAGTTTACTCCATGGGAAAGAAAAAGATAACCCTCAGGATCCACAAACCACCAGCGGCCGTCAATGCTCTCAGTTCTAAAGAAGCCGGTACCTTCATCAATCCTTGCATACAGGTAACCCCCATACTTTGAATAGTTATATCGGGAACTGTCCACTTGCTGCCCATCCTCGGCTGTCCATTCCTCCTGAAGCATTTTAAGGGAAGATATTTTGCCTTCCCACTCCCCCAGGTTATACTGTCCGAATTCATCCACCACGGGGAGTTCACCCAGGTATTGATCGCCCGGATCCTCTTTCGCCAGGCTTACGGAGCGCAGTTTCAAGACCGGGTTACCGATGGGTGCATGCATCCTGATACCAATGGAATCCACCCCTTTCATGGGACTCCGCTGTCCGGTTAGATTGATCCATCCCGTATAGCGGGGCTGGTTATAGGTAGCTGCCAGATCACTACGGGCAGCCGGTGGCTCTTTGTAGAAACTCAGCGGGATGGCAAGCCTGTTCCAACCGTTCGGGGTATAACTCATTATCCGCAGTTCATTATATCCCGTTTCTGTGGTGAAACCCACCTGGAAGCGCTGGGGGCTGGTGATCATAAATTCCAGGACAACATATTCATAATCATCCCAATCAGCAGGTAATCCAGGTGAAATATCCTCCAGCGAAAGTTTCATTCCTGAAACCTCCTTTTCGCTGTCAAATGAGATGGTAACATAATCCTGATTACATGAAACAGAGGTAAACAGGATGAGGAAGGTAAGTCCCCTCAGAGCGGTTTGAGTAAATAAGTGCATATGACTGGTTTGAATTCGTATGTTATCCCGGAAGATTCAGTCTTTCCAGGAATTCTTTAAAACGGGGATCTTTGCGTAACTCTTCGAACTCTGGCTGTACCGCGGCCCATGCGGTGAAGGCATGGTGCGGCTCGTAATTCAGCCATTTGAAGGCTTCATCCATCCTGCCGAGTCCTGAATATATCATAGTGAGCCCATTTGCGTTCCAATTGTTTGGGTCCATACTTTCCAACTGCTTTGCGATCTCTTCTGCTTCAGCTGTATGACCAGTAACTGCATAGGTATAGCCCAGCCCCCAGGACCACCATGGGTAGAGTTCAATCATTTTCTGGTGTGTTTCAATGGCCTTCTCCGGCATCCCGGCCTGTAGATACGCAAGGCCGAGTACGTAATACCCACCTGAATTATCTTTTTCGATTTCAAATGACTCCAGTGCGGTTTCAATAGCCTTTTCCTTCTGTCCGTTTGAATAATATAAAATACCCATCCAGACTGTATGCAAGGGATTAAAGGGATCATATTTCCGGGCAAGATTATGCTCCCGGATCGCTTCCTCCGTGTCGCCGAATAGAAAAAGGGCCCAGGCATAGTGGTAATGGGCGATGGCCAGGTTGGGATTTATGCGCAGCGCTTTTTCCAGATATTCCCTGGCCAGATCGAATTTCCAGAGTTCATAAAGGTATACCTCCCCCAGGGCAGTATATATTTCAGCCAGAGTCGTATCCAGTTTGAATGCTTGTGCGGCAGCGGCTTCGGCTTTTGTTAAAGCATCACCCGGGTCCAGGGGACTGTGTGCAAGCTCGAGGTAGCCGAGGGCCAGGCCTGCATGGGCAAAAGGTTCGGCCGGATCGATCCTTACAGCTGCATGCAGGTATTCCAGTCCCTTTTCCATTCCCTCAGGCGTCAGCAGGTTTAATTGATACATACCCCGGACGTAAGCCTTGTAACATTCGGGATTGACCTCCCTGTCAATGCCAAGTATCTCCTCTTCATCGGGTGAGAGACCCAGGTTGATTCTTCGTGCGATCTGATGGGCAAGATTGCTGTAAAATTCAAGGATATGCGCGAAATCGCTGGAGAAAGTTTCCGCCCAGACGACGCTTTCCTCCGGATCTAGATGGATCAGCCTGAGCTGGAGGGTTACTGAATCTTTCGATGCCAGTACAGAAGTTTCCACCAGGTAATCCACGTCAATTTCCCTGGCAATCTCTGCGATGGGTTTGTCATAATTCTTAAAGGCATCCACTGTACTACGGGAAATGATCCTTAAGGGTCTGAACCGACTTACCCGGGAGAGTTCATGGATCAGTGATTCATGCTGTCCTCCGATCACCCAATCCTGGTCGGTGTTCCCGGTGAAACTGGTAAAAGGAAGCACTGCCAGCGAAACTTCTGGTTGTTGCATTGCCGCAGAAATGTTTGGAAATGCTGCATCCTCTGTATTGTGCTGATAAATATATCGAACAGCTGAAAATATCAGCAGACTGATCACTATCACTCCGGGAATGGAAAACCAGGGTCTTTTCAGAAGGAATTTAAACCCTCTTACTCCTTTTTCTTCTTCCTTTGGCTTTTCCCTGCTTAATATCCAGGTTAAGACGAGTGTAATAGGAAGACCAATGATCATGATAATCAGCATTATGTCCCTGAATCTTTCTGTCAGGTCATAATTACTGATAAAATAATCAGTCATCTCCAAGATGATCCAGCCGCTACTAAGGTATATCAGGAAAGCTTGAATGAGCGGGCTGGAGATGATTTTCTTAATGCTATTGTTTTCAGACATCTGTAAAGGCTTTGGTTACTAAATATATGGTATCCGGATGTGAAAGCCAAATGCGAATTATTGCTGGTGATAAAAAGAGATTTCATAATTTTAAGATGTGAATGGTTATCATTTCAAGCCGGGATATGTCAATCTACACCGAAGCGGGGAGTTGAAGATGCGGGGAGAGTCTTTATGGGAGATGCTGAAGGATTGCAGGCTGTGTCCGCGCCAATGTGGAGTGAACAGGATCGCTGGAGAAAAGGGATTCTGCAAAGCTTCCGCAAAGCTAAGAGTGGCATCTTTCAGTTCTCACTTCGGAGAGGAAAGACCTTTAGTTGGAGTTGGTGGATCCGGCACCATCTTTTTTTCCCATTGCAACCTGGGTTGCGTTTTTTGCCAGAATTGGGATATCAGCCACCAGGGTTCAGGAACCGAAGTGGGGATAGCTGTTCTGGCTGGAATGATGCTTCAACTTCAGGAGCAAGGGTGCCAGAACATCAATGTGGTTACTCCCACCCATTTCGCGCCACACGTGGTCCTGGCACTGGACCTGGCTGCCGGACAGGGATTGTGTCTACCTCTGGTTTACAATACCTGTGGATGGGAACAACCGGATATCTTGGCCCTGCTGGATGGCATCGTAGATATCTATTTGGCTGATTTTAAATATATGGATAAAGGTAAATCGGCACTCTATTCAAGCGATGCAACAAGTTATCCTGAAATTACCCGGTCTGCCCTTATTGAAATGAACAGGCAGGTGGGAGTGGCTATGCCCGCTGAAAACGGATTGGTGTACAGGGGATTGATGGTCCGGCATCTGGTGATGCCCGGTGACGCCAGTGGTTCTCTTGAAGCCATGCAATGGATCTCAAGCAATCTTCCGCGCGATACCTATGTGAATATCATGATCCAGTACCGCCCCGCTTACCGTGCACACCTTTTTCCCGAAATAGACAGCCATGTATCAAGGGAGGCATACCTGGAAGTTGTTCAGGAAGCCAGGAGATGTGCTTTGGTGAACCTTGATGTGGATGTATGAAATGTTTTCTGTCAAATACTGGGCGGGATTTTATTCAGGCTGGCTGGGGGCAGCCGATATATCATAGGCCATAAGCGTGTTTCCGTGCCTTAGGTATAGCACCCCCTTGCCTATGACCGGGTGGGCCCAGTGCTCGTCGCTTCCAAGAGTTACCTCGAAACTGCTGATCACCCTGCAGCCATTCTCGTTGGCCTCGATCAATGCCATAACTCCATCGGTTCCATAGCAATAAAAGAGTCCGTCTGCAAAAATCAGGGCGCCTCCGGCCACCTGGTCTGATACATAGTTAACCTGCCCTGTGGCAGCATCGAGACAATACCATTCCTTTTTATCAAATGAGGAACTATACAGGCATTCTTCATGTAAAATAATTCCACCCAGGAGGTTGAACCGCTCTTCGTTTCGCCAGCCTACCTCAGCAGTTCTACCATCTTCTGAAAGCTGTATCATTACATGGCCCTTTGTTGTTTTGGCCCAGTCACTGGCACAGAAAACCCTGCCATCTTCATAAACCGGGCTATTGGCATGTATTTTATTTCCCTGATTATGCGGAATCCGCCATAAGGTTTTTCCGTCAACGGCATCTATGCCCAGGATTGATTCGGCAGTCATGGTAACGATGAGTCGTGCATCATTGTGCTCTACCATAATCGGCGAACAGTAGGCTGATTGTTCGCCATTTCCACTACCTGACCATATTAATTCTCCTGAAAAACGATCCAGGGCAACCACGTTATGCTCCTGTCCTCCCGGAGTCAAAATAATCCTGTCACCATCGAGTAGGGGAGACTCGGCAATTCCCCAGGAAGTACCCTGGGCGCCATAGTTTTCGAACATATCTATCTTCCAGATTACATCTCCGTTTTTTGCATCCATACAAAATGCCACACCCTGTCCGCTTACAAAATAGAGCAAACCATCCGTGATGGTTGGGGTGGAACGTGGCCCAGTATAATTAGTATGCCACTCCGGCCCGTAATCTTTTTGCCATAAAAGATCACCCATCAGATCAAAGCAATATATAATCCCGGTGGTGTCCGGCATTCCCAAAATGTACAGGCGATCTTCTGCTATACCAGGGCTTCCATGTCCTTCACCCAGTCCCTCAAAGGACCAGAGTAATTCAGGACCATCGTCAGGCCATTGTTTCAATAATCCGGTTTGAGGGTATTTGCCATTGCGGTCCGGACCGCGCCATTGAGAAAATTCGCTTTTGTCAGCGCACGAGACCATGATTAGTAAAAGAAAAATCGAAAGTGGTACTCGTTTCAAGGACATGGCTCACTGGGATTTGATTTGGTCGTAAATATAGGATTCTTCAGAGATTTCTTTCTTACCTTAGATAAATGGAACGGAAGAAGGCCAGTTACGTGGAGGGAACGGTATCTATCATTGGTAATATATGTTTGTTTGCCCTGAAATATTGGGCCGGGATTGTGTCAGGATCCATTGCCCTGATGGCCGATGCATGGCATACCCTGTCCGATTCAATCAGTTCTGTTGTGGTTATTGTCGGTGCAAAACTAGCTTCAAAACAGCCTGATGAGGATCATCCTTTTGGACATGGCAGATGGGAATTGATTTCGGCAATCATTATCGCCATTATACTTGTTTTGATTGCTTTCGGATTTATTACGGATTCAATCTCACAACTGAGAACGAAGGAAAGTGCAAATTTCGGTACTCTCGCTATTGTGATTACTGTTGTTTCCATCGTGGTGAAGGAGCTGATGGCACAGTATGCATTTTTTCTAGGCCGGAGGTCGGATAGTACAATAGTGAAAGCCGATGGCTGGCACCACAGAACCGATGCCTTATCCTCCCTGGTAATTTTGATTGGTATTCTATTCAAGAATTATTTCTGGTGGATTGATGGTGTTCTGGGCTTGCTTGTATCACTGATGATTATGTATGCAGCTTATGCCATATTGAAGGAATCGGTCAGTAAGATCCTGGGGGAAGAACCAGGTGAGGAGCTTATTAAGGAAATACTGGGGCATATGCGATCTCTCTATGACTATGACCTGCATCCGCATCATTTTCACCTACATAACTATATCAGCAGCAAAGAATTAACTTTTCATATCAAAATCGATAATATGCTTTCAGTCGAAGAGGGTCATGCCATTGCTACGGCCATAGAGGAATTGATAGATGAAAAATTATCCTTAAAGTCAACCATTCACCTGGAGCCCGTCGATTATGCACATAAGAACGACTAATATTCTGAGCTTACTTGAGTTCAATAAAAAGTATTAATTTCCCGTTCTTTTGATTTATCGAGATGACTTCTGCTACCCGATTGGTATATCTGTTTTACCTGATGGCCTTTACTTTCTTATTTCCAGGGAGTTTGTGCGGTCAAGGAGGCTTTGCCGAAATGGTCGACCGGGCTTTTGGGAGTAACCAGGAGTTGGTAAATGGAATTCAGTTCACCAATCAGTATATCCGATCGGAGGGTCATCCTTATTGGATAGATGGAGGCTTCAAGACCGGTTCGGTATGCATAAACGATCAGTGGTTTGAACAGTTACAACTTCGCTACAACCTGTTTTCCCAGAAGCTGGAGTTGGGATATCTGACTCCGGAGGGCCACATGAATCAAATTATTACGGTTCCTGAAAACATCAGTGCTTTTTTCCTGGGGGGCTATATGTTCAGGCGTGTGCAGATCGTGGAGGAGGAGTCAGCCTATTACCAGGTGGTCTCAGCAGGAGCCACTACCAGCTATATAAGGTGGAGCAGGGATTTGCTAGGGACTAGATCCTCCGGAACCAGCTTTGGTCCGATCGAGCGGGAATACTGGATTCATCAGGGGGAACAATGGCTGCATTTTAAGAACCAGAAAAGTTATGTCCGCGCTTTCCCTAAGGAACAGAAGAGGGCTTCAAAAAACCTGCTTAAACAACAGAATTTTTATTTTTGGCGTGCGACCACCCGGGAGATGGTAGAGATGCTTTTGGCAAGCATCCGGCTTCTTGAAGAAGGAGGGGAGCCATGACACGGAGTGTTTTAATTAGCTTGTTGATTTTGTTGGCCTTTCTGCAGGAGATGAGTGGTCAGGAAGCAGCACTCACTATTAGTGGTCATTTTGAGGAGACTCCCTTTGTGGAGTTTGCAGCAGCAGTGGAGGAACAAACCGGAACGACCTTATACTATCGCGCCTCCTGGGTCCGGGATCTTCGGGTGAGCCTTTCGGGTAGGGACCTTTCTCTGGCTACTGTCCTGGATTCCATCCTTGGCCCGGCTGGATTGCACTACTACCTGGACGATTGGAATCATCTTTTTCTGACAGATAGTGTCACCTTGCTTGCCGGACTGCCAGATTATGAAGGTATTAATGAGACGACACCCCCGGCCGAAGGAGAGCAGGCGGATATGGGGGAGAGGAAACTCACATCGGCCGAGCAGAAATACATCGATGGACGAAAGGTGAGGGTCCTGGAGGAGATCCATGTGGGAAGTGCCGACCGGGCCATACCGGGGAGGAATGCTCTGATAAGCGGGCAGATTCATGACGAGGAGAGTGGGGAGCCCCTGGTTGGTGTCACCGTTTACATGAAAGCCATTAAAAAAGGAGCCTCCACTGCTGCGGATGGACGCTTTAACTTCCTGATCGCTCCCGGAAGCTATGGGGTGGAGTGTCAGAGCATGGGCATGGAATCGCTGCAATTCACCCTGGTGGTACATTCTGCCGGGGAACTGGAACTGGATATGAGGCGAACCCTTATTCCGCTGGATGAGGTGGTGGTTACGGCCGGCCGGCACGATAATGTAAGCGGTTCTCAGATGGGCTATGAGCGGCTCAACTACAATGTATTGAAGCAGGTTCCACTGCTCATGGGCGAAAGGGATATTCTGAATGTGGTGAAACTGCTGCCGGGGGTACAGAGTGTGGGAGAGGGTTCGTCCGGTTTTAATGTACGTGGCAGCGGGGCTGATCAGAACATGATTTACATTAACAAGGTTCCGGTATACAACAGCGCTCACCTCTTTGGTTTTTTTACAGCCATTAACCCGGAAATTGTAAAGGATTTTAGCCTGTACAAAAGCAACCTGCCTGCTTCTTTCGGGGGTAGACTGGCCTCTTTTTTTGATATCCAGACCAAGCAGGGAAACATGAAACATTTATCGGCGCGGGCAGGGATCAGTTTGGTTTCGGCCTATGCGGCCGTGGAGGGGCCATTGAAGAAGGACAAAAGTTCCATTGCCCTGAGCCTTCGGTCCACCTATTCGGACTGGATCCTGAGTCTGATGGAAGATCCCCAGCTCCGAAACAGTGAAGCCGGATTCTACGATGCGAGCGGGGTCTACACGCTGAAAGCAAGTGACAAGACCCGTCTGAAGGTGTTTGGCTATTTAAGCAGGGACCGCTTCAAATTGGGTACCGTTAATGAGTATTCCTATGGCAACTCCGGGGCCGCCGTGGATGTGCGTCATCGCTTTAATCAACAGATCAACGAGAACTTTGCATTGATTTATAGTCGCTACCAGTTCAAAAACCAGGATACCCAAATACTTACAGCCGGATATGAGCAGGACAGTTATATCCAGCACTATGAGCTTAAATCTGATTTCGAGTGGCTGTCGCTGGGGCGGCACAAACTGACCTTTGGGGGCAGTGGGATCTATTACCGGCTGGATAGGGGTATTATTGAACCCTATGGATCCACTTCTCTGAGGGAGTCACTGGATCTGGGCCTGGAGAACGGTGTGGAGACCGCCCTATACCTGGCCGATGAGTTGACAATGACGGATCGTCTGAGTATCTATGTCGGCTTGCGATTTTCAAGCTTTTTTGCTCTGGGGCCATCTGAAGTAAGGACTTACACTCCAGGGATGCCACTTATGGAGGAGAACATCGTGGACACTCTTAGCTTCGGGCGGGGAGAACTTAGCAAGGCCTATGCCGGACTGGAGCCCCGGCTGAACCTGAGGTATCTGCTTAATGACCAGTCTTCCCTGAAGTTCTCCTATAACCGTGGATACCAGTATTTATTTATGCTGAGTAACACGGTGGCCATGGCACCCACGGACCAATGGAAGCTGGTTGACTATCATATTGCACCTCAGTTCCTGGATCAGCTGTCGGCCGGTTATTATCTTGATCTCCCCGGGGTGGGACTGAGCACCTCTGTGGAACTCTATCACAAATGGGGGCACCAGATTGTGGAGTACCGCGATGGTGCTAGTTTTACGGAGAGCCCCTATGTGGAAAGTACAACTCTCCAGGGAGAGCAGAAAGCCTACGGGGTGGAGACCATGATCCGGAGAGATGCAGGTGGACTGAATGGCTGGTTGTCCTACACCTGGTCCCGTTCGTTTATGTTGGTGGATCTGGCGGAAACCGGAGAACAGATCAATGGAGGAAATCCCTATCCTTCCAATTTTGACCGGCCTCATAATTTATCCCTGGTGCTCAATTACAAACGGGGCAGGCGTGTAAGTCTCTCTGGCAACCTGGTATATATGACCGGCCGGCCCAGCACTTACCCGGTGTCGGTCTATTATGAGTATGGGGTCCCTTATATACAATATTCAGAGCGCAACAAATACCGGATCCCGGACTACTTCCGCATCGATATATCCATGAACATCGAAGGGAGCCTGAAAAAACATAAACGCTTCCATAGTTACTGGATGCTGGGGGTCTATAACCTGACCGGGAGGACCAATGCCTATTCGGTCTATTTCCAGAACGAAAGTGGCTTAATCAGGGGATATAAACTCTCTATTTTCTCCCAACCTATTTTGACTGTGTCGTGGAATGTAAGACTTGGAAACTATGTCAGTGAATAAAATCCCTATCATCCTGATCCTGACCCTTCTGTGCGGATCGTGCGTGGAACCTTTCGAGCCCGTGCTGGAGGAGTCACAGGAGGTGATGGTGATCAGCGGGATGATCACTGACCGGCCGGGCCCTCATAAGCTTACCGTATCCCTATCTTCCCCCTATAAAAAACCAGTTTTTCAGGGGGTGGATTTCTGTGTGGTAAGCGTAGAGGACCAGGAGGGTAACATGATTCCTTACACCAATATTGGGGAAGGTGTCTATGTGGCCGATCTTCCGGATTCTTTTCTGGAAGTGGGCGATGCCGTCAGCCTGCAGGTGCTTACCCCGGATGACCGGCTATACCGATCGTCGTATGATACTATTCTGGCCTGCCCGGAGCTGGATAGTGTCTATTACGAACTGGGTCAGCAGGAGACTCCCGATCCGGAGTTTACCCGCCCCGGCATCCAGTTTTATCTTGATATGTCGGGAAAGTCCACCGATTCGAGAAATATCATCTGGCAGGTGGATGAAACATGGGAGTACTGGGCCTCCCTCTTTGGGACCCATATTTTGTATGACTGGGGAAATTCGAAGGAGTTCCGGACCAATACGATTTATAAGTGCTGGAAGCGGGCTCCCCTGGATCACGTCTATATCGGAAGCACAAGGAGCCTGTCGGTCAACGAATTGAGAAGGGTCCCTCTTAATTTCGTTTCCAATGAAACGGACCGGCTCTCTGTGACCTACAGTTTGCACGTTCAACAACAATCTTTATCATCGGAAGCATATGACTACTGGAAGCGAATGAACGACCAGTCTGTGGAGTCGGGGGGGATGTATGAGAAACAGCCAGCTTCGGTTGCCGGAAACATCTATAATGTGGACGATCCGGAGGAGGTGGTACTGGGTTACTTTTATGCCACGCAGCTCAGAGAGCAGCGACTCTTTGTCCATAACAACAACCTCTTTGAATTTTATGTTCCCCATATCCAGTGCGAATATGAACCCATGAGTTCTATCGGGGTGCTGGGACCCGACCTTTTCCCGGTATACCTCTATATCCCGGGGAATTTCCAACCCTCCTTCTGGGGACCCGAGGAGTGTTTCGATTGCAGGGTTCAGGGGGGGGATACCACTGTACCTAAATATTGGGAATCATGGTAATCAGCATACATAGCGTTAGAAGGGTATTCTTCCCGAAGGGATGGATTCTGGGTTTGCTGATGCTGGCAGAGCTGTTCCTGAGCTGTGCTGATCTTGATGCGCAGCGTTCGCCCTTCGATCCGGCCTGGACCAGTGAAGCTTCTCAAATCCTGGAAGAGCTTGATTTTTTTACGGACCGGTCTATCTACATGTGCGAAGAACTGATCCGCTTCAGGGCCCTGGTATCTGTTAGCGGACCCACTGGTGCCGGACCCTGGAGCACCGTGCTCTATGTTGAACTGGTATCGGTGGATGGAAAGCGTATGGCCTGGGGCAAGTATCCCATTCGTAAGGGAGTATCGTCTGGGGAGATCAGGATCCCGGCGGATTTGCTTACGGGGCACTACTATCTCAGGTGCTATACCCGCTGGATGAGAAACCGGGGACCGGAGGCCTTCACTTATCTACCCCTGCGTATTATCAATCCCCACCGGTCTGAACTGTACAGGGTCAATTCGACGGAAACAGACAGGGATCTTCTTCCGGTCCATAGCGGCTCGGAGAGAAAGCTGGAATTTAAGAAACATACTTCTTCCTTTGAGAGGGGGGACAGTGTAGCGCTGGATCTGTTATTATCTGGTGGGCAACTGCCGGATAGCATAAGCGGATGCTTTACCGTGGTTCCTCTCAGCCTTGCGCCTTCTGTCAGTCACTATTCTGAACAAAATCCCGAGGAAAATTTCCGGGTGGACTTTCTGCCGGACAGATACGGGCCCTCCCTATCGGGCTCTGTTAAATATCCGGATAGGGGCAGTGAAGGGCTTCCCCCGGCCTTGATCCACTTTACCCTGATGGGCGATGCGGCCGGATATTTTATGTGCCGCAGCGATTCTAAGGGGAAGTTTACCGTGGGACTTCCATTTCGAAGTGGAAAGCTCGAAATTTTTGTTCAGCCGGAAGGTCCCGATAATGAAGCTGTGGAGGTGCGAATCGATCAGGATTTTGATCCCCGCCAAATTCATTTTCTGCTTCCTCCGTTTACCCTGACAGATCAGGAGAGAAAACAGGCAATCATCATGGCCCGGAATGTGCAGCTTTCCGGGATATATGGGCAAGCTGATACACTCTTAAATCATACTTCCGATGACAGAGCGTCCTTATTTTATGGTACACCCACTCGGTCGGTGGATTTGGATCAGTATGTACTCCTGCCAACCTTAAGGGAGGTATTTTTGAATTTTGTTCCCGGTGTAACTCCCATTACCCGGAAGAAGAGAACCTCCCTGCTGATCGAGAGTGAAAATCCGTCCCTTTCGCTGTATGAGTCCCTGGTGATGGTCGATCAGGTGCCTGTTCTTGATGTGGAGCGCTTTATGTCCCTTCCCCCGGCAAAAATCAAACAGATCGATGTGATTGAAGATGTATATGTCAAAGGGGAATTGCGCTTCGGGGGTGTTATCAATATGCAATCCATGGATGGGGATATGGCAGGTGTTGACCTGCCCGATAATTCCTTTTTTATTGATTACCTGGGCATGCAGCCTGCTGTTCAGCAGAGCTTGAGCCCTGCCACACTGGATGATCAAATACCCGATATACGGAATACCCTCTTGTGGATGCCCAACTATACACTGCGGAATGGATTAGCTAACGGGATATCTTTTATTGCACCCGATTACCCGGGCGAGTATGTGATTCTTTTTCGCGGTCTTAGCGACAAGGGTGAGCCTGTCGTGGCTGAAACCACTTTTAAGGTACGGTAGTATCTAAAATAGCTTGCATAAAGTCCACCACCTGCCATATTGGTGGTGATCATATAAAACACTCCTTCGTGATAGCGGAAGATGAAACTATTTTACCATCCTCTCCAATTCGTTTATTGAAATATTTTCAGCAGGTTGAAATTGAGATGAGCTCATATAGTTAAGTAGACTATTGAGTAACTGCTTCGCCTCCAGCCGGTCCTCAAAGCCTGTTAGCAAGTCAGCTCCACTCACTATGATCTTTCCTTCTCCTACCTGTGCTTCAAAAATGAGTCCCAGTGATCTGTTTTCAAACCAGTCGTCAATGATACGTACAAGGGGTTCGATCTTGTTCTCAAAGTTATTCAGGATGATCGCCTGACCATGATGCATGGCGTCCCACCACTGCCAGTTGGAGTGGTATTCGGTGGGGAAGGTGGCCAGTGCTCCATGCTCCGGATCGCATAGAATCCCAAGGGTATGCGGTGCCTGTCCACTGGTCCATGCCGTATTCCAGAAAATGGAGGAGAATCCAATCTCGATATCTCCACCGGATGCAGCTGAGAGTGTATTTTTCTGCAAGGCCCAGAGAACCTTCCCTCCATCATTTAGAACCTTTTGGGCTGCCTGATCCAGGACACCTGTAACATGGACATCCCCCTTATCCAATTCCGCTTTGACTTCAGGATATACCCAGAAATCCCAGCTATTGGAGAACTGGTTTACGGAGACCTCCAGGGTCAGTTGTAGTGGGTAGAGGATCTGATCCAGTGGGATATGGATGCTTCCCAGGTCTTGCTCATTGTCAAGCAGAATCTCCTTCTTCTCAAAGCTGCCTTCAGCAATCAGCGTGTCCCACTGGGTGCTTACCTTCCAACGGATATCAGGATCTGATAGAATTTCATTGCCAAAATGGGCCACCTCCACCTTTGCCTCAAAGGTCTCACCCGTTGAGAATACTCTTTTCTCCATCCGGGCCAGGGCTACTGTTTCGTTGCAGAAGCGGCTGTATTCTTCGGGTGAGATATAGCCTTTCTCTTCCCAGAAAGGATCCAGGACCCCCACCAGGGCTGTTCCCTGACCGGGGAAATCGTGCAGGTCGAGCAATTGAAAACCTGCCATCTCTGGTGTACGGAGTGCTGCCTCAATATCGGCCTTGTAACAGAGGGCCTGTAGTTTGCCGGATGCAAGCAGGAAACTATCTGCAAGATGTCCAATCCCACTCTCCTCCAGGCTCTCCATGAATATCTCGAAATTCTTTGCTTTCAGAACGCCATCATATTTTTCAATCTCTTTGAAATTTGGATAGACGCACCATTGCCCGATTTCATGGCTCACATAGGGCATGGGTACTCGTTCGATGATGTGCCTGAAGTCAAAGGCAGTTTGCGGAGCACTTTTATTGATGATGCTGTTCAGGCCCTCACCCCATCCCTGTATGCGTGCATTTGGATCATTTAAGTAATCGGCCGATTCTATAAAGGGCCAGCCGGCTCCCCCGGTATATACTCTTCGCGGGTCCTTCTCTTTGAAATGAGTCACGAATTCATTGAGATATTGAACCTGATTGACACCTGCCGGTTCATTTCCATAGGCCATCATGCAAAAAGAGGGATGGTTTCCGTAAGCCTCCAGGATATAATCAGCCTCATCATATAGCCACCGATCAAGAGCCTTGCCATCCCCAATGGAAGCTCCGGAATTAGCCCAGCTGGAACACTCTACCTGCAGATATACACCCAATTCATCGGCGGCCTCAAAGGCAGCTTCGGGCGGACACCAGGAATGGAATCGAAGATGGTTCAAGCCATGGGACTTGGCGCTCTTTAGTATCTTAAGCCAGTATTCCTTATCAGTGGCAGGATAGCCGGTTTTAGGGAAGATGGAACACTCAAGCGTGCCTCTAAGGAAGAGTGGTCTGCCATTGATGGTGAAACGAAGGCCTTCTGTTTTAAATTCACGCATACCAAATTGAACCTGCTTTGCATCTACACCCACACCGGATTTCAATTCCAGATCCATCTGGTAAAGATTCGGATTGAATTCATCCCATAAAGCAGGGGATTCTCCCATAGGGTAGCTAATCTCAATGGTCTCCACATCTTCACCATCCTTCATGCTGAATTCATGCACCACTTTCTCCTGTTTTTCTCCAGTTCCCACTGCCATGCTTTGGAGCTTAAGGGTGCAAGGCTGGGTAGTGCCCGTGTAATTCCGAACCTTCACTTCAGCCTTTACCACACCATTCTCCACATCTGGAAACAGGGCAACTGTTTCAATAAAGGCTAATGGTCTTGCCTGGAGCGAAATTTCTCCCACCAGACCATTCCAGTTTGATTGTGTATGATCGGCAACACTGTGTGAATTGATGCCCGGGTTAATCTCTTTGATCCTGTTATCGACCCGGATGGAGATAATATGTTTCCCTGGCTTAAGATAAGCGTTCAGATTGTAGGTGTGGGGCGTACTCAGGCTATTCTGCATTCCAATTTCCTGATCATCAATCCACAGCCTGGTCTCCCAGTGAGGCCTTTCAAGATGAAGCACGATGTTTTTATTGCTCCAGTTTTCGGGGATCATCACCTCTTTCTGAAACCATGCAGCTCCCAAATACTTAAGTTCAGGTTGTAACCAGAAAGGGATCTTGATATTTCCTTCCTCCCGGTATCGTGCATATTTCTCTGCTAAGTACCATGAACTATCTACAATCTGACCGGTCCAGTGGCTACTCAATGAAATATCATCTCCCATGCCATTTTCGACCAGAGATCCGGGCAATGCGACTGTTTCAGTAAACAGGGTAGAGAACCATTGCTCGGTGACCCCTTGATCTTCCCTGTCCAGATTCACGGTCCACGCGCCTGAAAGATCGAGATAAAGTTCTTTTTCCTGCTTGCATGAGGCCAGGGCCAGGATAAGGAGCAATCCAGATAATTTTCTCATGGGCTTTCTATTTAATAGGTGTATTTAATCTAGTTTTTAAGCAACTCCTTTTCTATCTCCTCAAGAGATTTTCCCTTGGTTTCGATTAGCCTGGCTTTGATATAAAAGAAGCCAGCAACGCATATCAGTGCGAAGATCCAGAAGCTTCCAGAAGCATTTACTTTTTTGTTAATGATCGGAAAGAAATAGGCAAGAAGCGCGTTTCCGCTCCAGAGTGCAAATGTGGCCACGGCCATGGCTGCACCACGTACTTTATTGGGGAAGATCTCGGACAGTACCACCCAGGTGACAGGTGCTAGTGTCATGGCATAACAGGCAATGGCAGCTACCACAAAAATCAGTAAAGGCAGGCCGGTGGAACCGGTAAAGTAGAGTGTTCCCACAATAGCATAGATCAATGCAAGACCTCCGGCTCCAATCAGCATCAGCTTTTTGCGTCCGATTTTATCAACCAGGGACAATGCTACAAGTGTAAAAATCAGGTTCACACTTCCGGTGATCATCACATTAAAGAGCATATCAGAAACAGAATACCCTGCCGCAGAGAAGATCTCTTCGGCGTATAGGAAGATCACATTGATACCGCACCATTGTTGAAACAATGCAAGTATCACTCCTACAATGACAACTGGAAAGATGGACTTACTGAGAATGGATGTTGTCTTACTATTTCTGTTTTCCGATATAAGAGAAGATTCAATTTCCAGGGCGGTCTCATTTGAATATGCTTCGCCGCCAATTCTAAGCAGGATGGACCTGGCTTTGTCGGATTGAGCTCTTTTAACTAACCACCTGGGACTTTCAGGGACAAACCACATGAGAAGAAAAAACAGTCCTGCAGGAACTACTTCTGCCCAGAACATATACCTCCATCCTGTCTGACCGTTCCATGAAGAGAGGATAAAAGATCCGGAAGCACCATCAGGTACCGACTCGGCTATGATCCAGTTGACGATTTGAGCCAACAGGATTCCGATGACAATGGTCAACTGGTTCAGGGAGACAAAGCGTCCCCGCAAACTGGCTGGTGCAACTTCGGCTATATAAACAGGAGACTGATTTGATGCCAGGCCAATCCCTATCCCCCCCAGTATCCTGAATGCGATAAAAGTGGTGAAGTAGTTTGAACCTCCGGTTCCTAATGCAGAGACAAGAAACAGCAGTGATGCCAGGATAAGCAGTTTTTTTCGGCCTAGGCGCCCGGCAAGAAGTCCTGAGATAATTGTTCCAATAATACAACCCACAAGGGCAGAGCTCATGGCCCAACCCTGCAAAGAAGGATTTTGGGCGATTTGAAAGAACTGCTCGTAAAAGGGTTTGGCTCCACCAATCACTACCCAGTCATATCCGAACAATAATCCCCCAAGTGCTGCCACAAGAGAGATCCCGGTGATATACCTTAGGTTAAACTTATTCTTAATCATGCCTGACCCGTAAATTTAGAAAAACAGGGGAAATTCTGACATGAAGTTTCTACTTTTAAGAGATGAGCGTTTTGAGAGTCATTGAGGGGCACACTTTTCAAATGAGGGAGGAATTTAAGCTCCCGGTCTTTTACTTTCTTGTTCTGGGTGCTTTTGCCGGCTGGCAATCCTTCTACAACCTGCACCTCGACGGGATCGGTTTTAGCAGCATGCAGATTGGCATTCTGAATGCAATATTTATTGCCACATCAGCACTGGTTGTTCCTTTCTGGGGGATACTGGCTGACAAGTTTGGGAGTAACAGAATCCTTTTGTTATTGTCGTCGGTCTGTGCTCTAATGGTATTATTGATAGGGGAGACATTCAAGTTCCATTGGATGCTGATGTTTATTGCAGTTGTTTCTGTTTTTCATCAGCCCTCGGGAGCTGTGGTGGATGGTATGACTGTTGGGTTTGTAAGGGCAAATCCCCGCTTTACATATGGACAGTTCAGGCTATGGACTTCCGTGGGTTATGCATCCATTTCACTACTGGTGGGATACCTTGCCCGAAACGGGACGGACATCATATTTAAAGTCTCTGCAGGCTTGTTTCTTCTGCTTGCCCTGTTTAACCTGTTTACCTTGCCCTCCAAACCTGTTACAGGAAGGAACCTGGTCACATTTCGTAGTTTAGGAATCTTCTTCAGAAACAGGCGGATGTTTTTCTTCCTGCTCTTGATTTTCTTCTTAGGAATTGCTGTGGCTCCCCTGATGCAGTTCATCAATTTATACTACAACGATATTGGTGCAAGTGCTTCGTTTATCGGGTGGGTATTTTTCCTCCAGGCCCTTCCCGAGATACCGGCCTATATAATTGGCACCAGGATCGTGAAGCGAATTGGTGCTGAGAAAATGATTCTTCTCTCTATGGGAATTTCCCTGCTGAGATTGGTTTTTTACGGAATGATTACCCAGCCGGAAGTGGCCATCTTTTTCAGTGTATTTCATTGTATCACGATTGCCTTTTTCCTCATTGGCGTAGTGGACTATATACAGGCCCGAACCCCCGATCATTTGCAAACAACCGGGCAGGCTCTGATATGGGCATTTCATTATGGGGCAGGCATCAGTGTTGGAAATATAATTCTGGGTTATCTTCGTGATGCGACCGGTATGCTGAAGGCCATGCATATCCATGCTATGTTAGCCCTGGTGGTTGTTATCCTGACGGTTCTGTTATTCAGGAAAGTTGGAAGTCCGGGAGGTGAGCGGACTTAGATTAGCTTGTTACAGCCCTTGAATTTTTTGCGGATCAGTTTGTTCAGATCCTTCTCCAGTCTTTTAAACTGGCTTCTGTTCCCGCAATCATATAGTTCTTCAAAGGGATCCGGATCAATAATGCTGCTGATCAGATCCTGGACCGAAGGGGTCGATTCCAGCTTTGAATAGGCTTCGTATGTATAGGAAGTAAATGCTGTATTAGCATGGACACCTCTCATATCGAGCAGGTAACCCTTATCAAGTTGTACAGGTATTGCAAGGATGCCATTCGTATATAGATCTGTTGGGGCAGGGAAGGAGACAACTTTGTCCCTGGTCTCATTTAGTGTGATCGGAACCAGCCGGGAATAGTCAGCCTTTGTTTTATAGACAAGCACCGGGGCCAGGCCGCCGGCCGTTTCCTGGCTGACTTTTGAGGCCTTGCATGAAAACATCATGGCCATCAGACTGAAGATTACTATAGGTTTCATTGATTCACAAATTTAAATAAATACCAAGTAGTTGAATATCAAACCTACGATTACTATCCCAAAGGCGACCACCCCAACAAAGATCCCGATAAGTTGCCACTTCAGGACTTTCTTCAGAATGATGATCTCAGGAAGGGACAGACCAATGACCGACATCATAAAGGCCAGTGCGGTACCCAGGGTCACTCCTTTCTCGATGAGGACACTCACAATGGGAATGATCCCTGCTGCATTGGAATAGAGGGGAATGCCCACTAGTATAGCCAGTGGAACCGAGTACCAGTTCTGGTTGCCCAGTGCTCCAGCCAGGTATTCATCAGGCACAAATCCATGTGCTCCGGCGCCCACTGCAATTCCCAGAAGTATGTAAATCCAGATTTTGCCCACAATCTCTCTAACCACTTCTCCGCCCGCTGAAATTCTCTGGCTGATGCTTAGTGCTTCTTCTTGTTCAAGATTTTGCTTTGCATGGGTCTTATAGACCCAATCGGCCACGTATCTGGTCAGCTTCAGTTTCTCAAGTATAAATCCAGCGAATATGGCAATGCTTAAACCGGTAAGCACATAGATAACTGCAACCTTCCAGCCAAACAGACCAATCAGCAAAATCAGTGCTACTTCATTGATCATGGGGGCAGCGATTAAAAACGAGAAGGTAACGCCAAGGGGGATTCCTGCTTCCACAAATCCCAAAAAAAGAGGAATGGCTGAACAGGAGCAGAAAGGGGTAACGATTCCAAGTAGTGAAGCCATGACGTTACCTGTGAAAAGAGATTTCCCTTCCAATGCCTTCCGGGTCTTCTCGGGCGAAAAATAGGTTCTGACGATTCCCACTACGAAGATGATCAGTACCAGCAGCATAAGTACCTTGGGGACTTCATAGATAAAGAAACGAAGCGTCTCGGTCATATGCTTTTCAGGTGTCATCTGAAACAGACGGAACACAATGAAATCTGAAATTTCCTGTAGATACTTGTAGAGGATGATCCAGATGGGGATCAGGATAAGTACCAGTACTATATTGTTTTTTATTTTACTCATTTTAGAATCCAGACTGTAATGATGTAATAGATGCCAATACCGATGAAAATGACAGCTACCACTCTTCTAAACCAATATTCAAATGACTTAATGCTAAGGTATAATTTCCCTACTCCTGAGATGGTATAGGCGATGAGCCATGCAAATATGATTACCGGTATTCCTGTGGCTATGGCATAAACAACTGGTAAATGAAGTCCTGAAGATGAAATGGTCAGTGGAATAAGCATTCCAAAATAAAGCACTCCGCTGTAGGGACAGAAAGCAAGAGCAAAAACCACACCCAGCAGGAACACATTCCAATAAGAGAATTTGCTTCGTTGTTGGAACCTGGAGGTCAAGCGGTTGAAAGCTGGAAAATTCAGTTTGATGAGCCCCAGCATAAAGATGCCTATGAGTACCAGTAAGGGGCCAATAATCTTTTCCCCGTATTTTTGAAACAGCCCTGAGATTTTAAATTGATCAGCCCCAAGAAACAGGATAAGTGCCAGCGCTGTATAGGAGAAGGTCCTCCCCAGGGTATAGATCAGTCCGTTGTAGAAGACCCTGTTCCTGTTTCCAAGATCTTTACTGATAAATCCTATGGCTGTAATGTTGGTGGCCATGGGACATGGACTGATCGCCGTTAGCAAGCCCAGTACCAGTGCAGATACAAGGGGTGCTGATGTATTTGCATAAAGATTATTGAGAAACTCCTCCATGTACTATAGAAGATTGTCTATTTGCGTTCTCAGGATTTCGTGAAACTTGGTGGGATTGGTGCGGGCATTCATAAATCCATCATTGGTCAGGTTCACCCGGGTTTCGCCTTTTACCAGGAGTAGCGTCTGACCGGATATCTTGAGTGTTTGGGCCATGGCTTCTCCCTCCTCTTCTTCAAGATTCAGGGAGGTGAATTCGATGGTGCCAGCCTCTATATTCTCTTTATAAAATAGCTCCAGCGCCATAAGAGTTTCATCTTCAATGGCATTGCAGGTGGCGCAACGTTTGGTGTTGTGAAAATAGTAGACCTGAATGTCGTCGGACTGTACGATTTGGTCTGTTTGATTTCCGGATGTTTGATTATCTGTTGTTGGAGCATTGCACCCAAAAAGTATAAGTACAACAAAGATGAGCAGGAATGTGGGTTTAAGTGTTTTCATGGCTTTATGAATGATTGCTTATTAGCTCTTTTAACTCGGCAACTTTTGGAAGCTGTCCGGATAACACCACTTTTTCATCTATTACCAGTGCCGGGGTGCGCATCACGGCATACTCCATAATCTTCTGGATGTCTTCGACTTTGGTAACTGTAGCATCAAGTTTTAATTCATCTACAGCCTTTCTGGTAACCTTTTCAAGGGATTTACATTTGGCACATCCTGTACCTAAAACTTTTATTTCCATAGTTTAATTTTTTAGCTTTTCAGGAAGCTTTGGAAAAGTGACTGTGCCACCTTCCAGTTTTCCTGGTTGAGGCAGTATTTAATTTTTGGTCCTTCAATTTCTCCCTGTATCAACCCGGCATCTTTTAACTCTTTCAGGTGCTGGGACAGAGTTGATTTTGCAATGGGAAGAACTTCAGTGAGGTCGCCACTATAACAACATGTTTGTTTTGAGAGTAATTCAAGAACATACATCCGGATGGGATGTCCCATGGCTTTAGCATAGCGGGCCATAGTCTTCTGTTGTTCTGAGATGACTTCTACTTTATCCATACTGTTCGTTAATTACCGAACAAAGGTATGAATTTTTCCAGAATATCTCACCTCCTGACCTCTGCTTGTTGGCTAATGAGAAATTATTGATAGTATTTTAACTTCCTTAGAAGAGGAGATTCCCTTACTCATGTCCATAGATCAAATGCAGTTGGTTGCGTGAAGGATGAATGAAGCAGTGGATTTTTACAATGTCGCCTTCAGCTGCCTGGCTTTCCTTGAACCAAATGAAGCCTTGTTCTCTGTATCCCATAACAGGCTGTTCTCCTTAAATGTAAAGGTATGCTTCACACTCTGGGGCGTTTCATAGTAGATCAGGTTTATCACATAGGTATCAGGATTCTCCCAGGCGCCGTTTACAGCCACCTTGTCTGAAACCAGTGATGGATTTGGCATGGTCCCTTTTTCCATGTGGCTGAAAGCTGCATTAATAGTGCGTTCTCCCTGGTCGGTACTGATGGTAATATCCACAGGGGAGCTTTCAAAATTAAAGGAGATGGATTTGATTGAACGGGTGTTTTCCTCGAAGTGGTATACCTTGCCGGAAATATCTGAAGCTAAAGGGGAGCTTTCTTCTCCTGCCACATAAGAGATTGCCAGACCTTGTTGTTTTTGGTGCAGGAGCTCCAGGCCGGCATCATCGCGTGGAAGAGATCCCTCCTTCATGGCCGGCAGCAAGTATTCCCAAACCACATCCAGGATTCCTTGCAAATTGTCCGATCCCGCAGTGATAGCAATCACTGCATCCTGTTCAGGCATCACAAGGCAGTACTGCCCAAATGCGCCATCGCCCCTGTAAGCATTGTAGCGACATTGCCAGAATTGGTAGCCGTAACCCTGATCCCAGTCACTTTCCGGGTTGCTGCCATTGGAAGTCTGATTGCTGGTTGCAGCTTCAACCCATGCTTCTGAGAGCAGCTGTTTGCCTTCCCAGTTACCCTTTTGCAGGTATAGCTGACCAAGTTTGGAGATATCTTCAGTGCGCACGCTTAGTCCCCATCCTCCCACATTGATGCCTTTGGGATCCGTTTCCCAGGTCGGCTTTTGAATACCGAGGGGCTCAAAGAGGCGGGGGCTCAGATAGTCCACCATGGTCATGCCGGTTACTTTCTGGAGAATGGCGGAGCACATATAGGTGGCCATGCTGTTGTATTTGAAATGGGTCCCCGGCTTATAGTCTACTTTGTGAGCCAGGAAGGCTTCTACCCAATTATCGCTTTGCATGTTCCTGAAACTTGGCTCCACAGCCTGCCCGGTATTCATCCTTAGCAGGTCGCTGATGCGCATGGCTTTCAGATTAGAGGAGAGTTCCTCAGGGATATCTTCCGGAAAGAAGGAGATTACCAGGTCATCGATGCTTAGTAATCCCTCGTCCTGGGCCAATCCAATGGCAGTTGAGGTAAAGCTTTTGGAAAGGGACCACAAAAGGTGAGGTGTTTCAGGCGCATAAGGGGCCCACCAGCCCTGGCTTACAATAAGCCCATGCCGCCGAATCATCACGCTGTGCAGGGCATCAGGCTGAGCTTTCTCAAGTGCTTCAAAAAACTCCACAATTGACCGGGAAGAAATCCCCTGCTCCTCGGGGGTATCTTGAGCTATGGTGAGTGTGGAAAGGCCCAGTAAGCAAACCAGGATAAAGAGGATAGGGAGTTTTTTCATAAATGATTATTTAAAAGATTCGTCTGTCTATTAATTTTACTTGGCTCTTCCTCCCACAGTCATGGGGTCACCCTTGTAACCTAGTTCCTGCCAGTTGAGCCGCCTGGATTCCTTCTTGGTATGACAGGCGGTACATTTTAGTGATTTGTTAGCCGGGGCAACCATATGATTGACGGGCCAGTACATTCTTGTTTCTACGAAATCGAACTTCCCCGAGTAGGCCAGATTGCTAACAGCCATTCCTAATTCAGAGGCCTCATTCCAATCGAAAGTTGTCCAGTAACCACCCTCCCCAAACATTTTTGGAGTGATTAAGTAGCGGTTTTTTGAATCATAGATTTGCTTGCCACGCATCAACTTGAAGGGGGTGATTTTGGCAGTCTCATCATAGATGTTGCCAGAAAGTTTGTTTATCTCAACCAGATTTTCAGGATCAAATTTATCTCCTGCCCGGTAATAATCTGCTTGTCCGTTGTACCATTTGTAGGCCGGGATCACATTTTTCTCCCAAAGAAAATCTCCTTTCTTTTTGTCGTAGACGGGTTTCCCGAACTCATCGGGGTCGGGGTTAATATCTTGTCCCGCCGTTGACCAGTCCCACCAGGTCATTGTGGGTTCGGCCCTGGCGAATGCAGGGATATGACAGGTTTCGCATGCAACGCTACTTACATGATCGTTCACGACCTTCTTTACATGGGGCTTCTCATCGTGACAATCCAGACATGCCATGTGGTTTGTGCCGCTTGCTATTGAGCCGTGACTTGCTCCAAGTATCTGGTGGTTTTCTCCGGCGTGACAATCGGAACAGGAAAAACCAAGTTCACCCATATGAAAGTCCAGGGCTGGCGATGGATTAGACATACTGGCGGTCAGGTCTCCATGTTTTACACCCGAACCACCACCACCATTAAAATGACATACACTGCAGCTAAGGTTGGTGGTTCTCCCCACACTTTGTGCTACTTTAACCAGATCTACTGAAGGATCGGGCATCCCTGCTCCAGTGGGCACTTTCTTATAGCTTCCCGACCGGTCGTGACAAATCAGACAATCAATGTTATTTGGATCCTCAAAATCAAACGTACTATCTTTCCAGCCAAAGCCTATATGACAACTGGTGCAACGGGGCCAATTGGAAGGCAGGGAGACGCAAAAGTTATTGATCATGTTTTGCTTTCCAAAGTTCTCATCTCCCAACCAGTTCCAGTGCCTGGTAAGCATAAGGTCCTTGTCTACTCCATCGTGGCAAAGCAAACAGGTTTCTGTAACTTCCTGAGGGCTGGCAAATGGGCCTTCAATGAATTCTGAATGGTCCTCCTGAGCAAAAACAGTACTTCCAAACATTAGCGCAATTAGTAACGTTGCCGGGGTTTTCATATCGTACATTTTTAGGGTTATTTAAATGTACGATATTTTCATGATTATATTGCTTAGGGCGTTCTATACTGTTAAGCATCATTGGAAAAATTTAATTACAATAGATTAACTTAACAGTCGAATCAAAATGTGATTAATGAGGAGGCGACGAGGGCGAAAAATATTTCTGTTTTTCCTGATGGGCTTATCGGGAATGCTTTTGCTGGTGTTTCTTGTCCTCAATCTCCCTTTCTCTCAGCGTTTCGCCACCAAAAAGGCCAATCAGATCCTAAGCTCTTCCAGTGTTCCAATCCACCTGGATGGAATTAGAAAAATTATGCCCGGTTCTGTGAAAATTCAGGGGATAGTTATTAAGGGTATTCAGGGAGATACCATCATATATGCCGGTGAGCTTCAGGCAGACATTCGTCTTGTTTCATTGCTTCGCAGCAAGGTGATGCTTAAAGATGTGGTACTGGATGGTGCACTTGTTGAACTGGACAGGAACACAAGTGCACAAAAAATCAATATTGCAGCGGCCTTTCAATCAGGCAAGCCCAGGGATGCTGTACCCATAGAAAAGCCACCTGCCAGGTGGGAGATCTCCATCAGAGAGGGAGTACTCACGAATATCCATTTCCGGATGAACGACTCACTTACGGGAATCCATATTGTCCAGGATGCAAGGGAAATTGAGATTGGGTCTTTTCTTGTATCTATACCTGAACGGGAGATAAGTTGCAAATCTCTTTTTTTAGGGGAAGCAGATGGATTGGTGAACCTGACTCCCCGCCTTTTAGCGCCCAAGAAGAAAGGAGGCTCTCCGTGGAATTTTGGATTTCACAAGCTTGAACTGGATGATGTCGACTTTGCCTTTTCTAATTCTGCTGATAGTCTACTACTGGAGGTCAGCATAGGAAAAGGAAATATCAGGGCCAATGAATTTGATCTCCCATCCCGCACGGCCGATTTTAAGCTTATCTCTTTTGAT
>QMPQ01000027.1 GCA_003648635.1 Bacteroidota bacterium
CCTTTGAAGAGCATCTGAAATCTTACCAGGTCCTATAGGCCTTACAGGCTGATAATCTTTCTCAGTAACCACTTCAACCAGACTTGCCTCACTCCTGCGCAAGGAGATGTTGCTATCCAGAATCCTGTACTCCACCGGATCTTTTAAGGGAGCTGATTTTACAACCTTAATGTTCTTCCCACGGATAAAGCCCATCTCAGTCAGACGAGTGCGAAAGGCCCCCCTGCCCCTGATGCGGGTTATGATTGCTGAATCACCTGTATGTAATTCATTTAAAGTCATATCTTATACCTTACCGGTATAGCTATATCCCATTCTTTCAATGGCCTCCTTGATTTGCTGTTCTGTAATCCCTTCTGACTCAACACTTACCAGCTTGTTTACACGGTCGGCCATCGCTTCTGATACTCCCTCCAGCTCTTTTAATCCATTTTCAACGGTGGCTTTACAATGATCGCATGTCATGCCCTCCACCCTGTATTGCAATATGTTCTTGCTCATGTTCTTTGCTTTTTGCTTGTCTATCCTGCGTTCTTTTTGAACGGAAAGAAATTTCATTACATACCCGTTCATAATCAGCAGTACTAAAATCGCCGATGAGGTCCACTTAAACCACCCGGTCGAGTGATCATGCATATGAGTTAGGGAGGGCATGACCCCTGTAAACCACTCCCGGGGTAAGAATTCGTTAACCAGGATCCCAAAAAACAGGGCCCCGCCAATGATGGTCCCCAGGTAAACCCACAAGGATCTTTTTCCAAGTGAATTTCCTATCACAGCCATGGTTGCAATATTGGTAGCAGGACCAGCCATCAGCAAAACCAGAGCTGCTCCGGGTGCCAATCCTTTCATCAACAAAACAGCTGCAATGGGAATGGATCCCGTGGCACATATATAGAGTGGAACCGAAGCTGCCAGCATCAGGAGCATAGCCAGGTACTCACTGGAGATCGTAGAGGTGAAAAAATCACCAGGGATCAGAACCGAAAGGAAGGCTGCTGCCAGCATGCCTATAATCAGCCACTTGGAAATATCCTGTATCAGCTCCACAAATCCATACCTGAATAACTCCTTCACGGATCTTTCATAATGCACTTCATCCTCATTGCTTCTGTCTTTTTCGTCCTTGCCGTTTCTTTCAGCTGCATTTCCGAGTACTCCTCCCACAAGTCCCGTAACAAGAGCTACTACTGGTCTGATAATAGCAAGGGGAAGTCCAAGCAGGGAATAGGTTGCAAGTATGGAATCCACCCCTGTCTGAGGTGTGGATATCAAAAAGGAGATGGTAGGGCCCCTGGAGGCGCCACTCCTGTAAAATCCAATCCCAGCAGGTAATACACCACAGGAGCACAGTGGCATGGGAACTCCCAGCAGGGACGCATTGAACACAGATCTGAAGTTGTTCTGACCCATGTACCTGGTAATCATCTTTCTTGGAAATACCACCCGGAGTATCCCCGCAAATAAGAATCCCAGCAGCAGGTATGGCGACATCTCGTTTACCAATCTGGCCAACTCTCCCAAATATGATCCTGCTATCTCTATCATCCCACAAAAGTAAGTTTATCAATGTAGCATCCGATCCCCATAATTGGGTATTTTGTCTAAAATGGATTATATTTCAGCTATGCGGATCAAATACCATACTCTTTTTGCCCTTTTGCTTATTCTCTGTAATCTAAGCACCGCCTGGGCCCAGGATGCATCCTACCTCCTGAAACGGCAGCTGTTCAAAGTACCCCTTACCTCCATTAACATCTCTCCCGATGGATTGTTCCTGCTGGCAGGTTTTGACGACGGTTCGTTCCGCTTGCTGGACCCGATTAGTTTCGAGCAAAGTCTTGAAGTGGAAGGCGCTCATTACAAGGCTGTCAACGCCATAGACATGAGCCCTAAAATGGATTTTATACTGACGGCGGGACACAGCAGCATCAAACTATGGGACAGAAGCGGGAAACACATGCTCGACTGGAACAATCACGCCACCACCATATGGAACGCAGAGATCAGCAGCGATGGACTTTGGGCGGTCTCTTCGGCCATGAATAAAACCTTCTTGCTGTGGGATGTCAAAAACCGTGTGTTACTGGAGCAGATGCGCGGACATGAGGATGTATGCATGGCAGTTAGCATCAGCCCGGACATGCGGCTGATTGCCAGTGGAAGCAACGATTCATCCATAAAAATCTGGGATCTGCAGACCAGGCAGGTGATCACTCAGCTTCATGGGCCCACTGAGGATATTTACGATGTGGAGTTTAGTCCGGACGGAAGCCTGCTGGCAGCTTGCTCCAAAGACAAATCGGTCCGCTTATACGATTTGAAGGAGCAGAAACTGTTCCATATCCTGAAAGGACACAGGGCTATGGTCATGGAGGCAGAGTTCAGTCCGGATGGCAACTACCTGGTGAGCGCTTCAGCAGATCAATCTGTAATCCTGTGGGATGTTCTTAGAGGTGAACGGATCCACCAGTTTCTGGAGAATGAAGGCACGGTGATGGACCTGGTATTTCACCCTGATGGACACTCTTTTTACAGCATCACTTATACAGGGGACCTAAGTCACTGGGAAGTGGATCCCGAAATTTTCGTTTTGAAGTATTATGAAAACCCGTACCGGGAAGAGATTGCGGCAGATCCCATTTTCGAAGCGAAAAGAAAAGGCGAATCCAAAAAGGAATACGAGGCCCGGGCAGCGAAGGCCACTTTGAAAAAGAATGAAATCATCGCACGCTATTATGAGCTCTACCTATCTGATAGAGAAAAGTAACTGCCCAAAAACATCCATTTCTATCATGCCATATGGCAGCTTCACCCTACCTTTGCCTTAGATATGAAAGTCCCGACACATATAAGCTCCAAACGCTTGTTTCTGAACATCAAGCAGCGTGATAAGTTTAATACCTAATGCCTTGCGCCAGTCCTGGCCAGGCATCGAGTCTCCTATCTCCTATCTTTTACATATTACTTATCACTTCTCACAAAGATCAAATGAAGCTACCATACGCAGAACCTTATAAAATTAAAATGGTCGAACCCATGTATCCCAGTACCAGATCGGACCGGGAAACATGGCTAAAAGAGGCCCGCTACAATCTCTTTAACCTGAAAAGTCACCAGGTATTTATCGACCTGCTGACCGATTCGGGAACGGGAGCCATGAGCCAGGAGCAGTGGTCTGCCCTTATGAGCGGAGATGAATCCTATGCCGGAAGCCAATCTTTCGAACAGCTGAAAGAGATCATAACTTCATTAACCGGATTCCCCTACATCCTTCCAACCCACCAGGGCCGGGCTGCAGAGAATGTGCTTTTTTCGGTGATGGTTAAGGAGGGCCATGTGGTGCCGGGGAATGCCCACTTCGATACCACCAAGGGACATATTGAGTTCCGAAAGGCCAGCGCCTTCGACTGCACCATCGACGAAGCGTCCGATACCACCCTTTACCATCCCTTCAAGGGAAATCTGGACATCAGCAAACTTGAAAATGTGATGGATGTCTATGGAAAAGAGCGAATCCCCATGATCATCGTAACCGTTACCTGCAACTCCACCGGGGGACAACCCGTGAGTATGGAGAATATGAAAGCGGTAAGAAAATTCGCCGATCGGCATGGCATCCCGGTGATTTTTGATGCAGCCAGGTTTGCAGAAAATGCCTACTTCATCAAAACCAGGGAGAAGGGCTACGAGGAACGTTCCATCCGGGAGATTATCCGGGAGATGTTCTCCCTGGCAGATGGCATGACCATGAGTAGCAAAAAGGACGGAATTGTCAATATGGGCGGATTTATTGCTCTTAACAGCCAGGCCTTATACAGGGAAGCCACTACCTTCAATATCATGTTTGAAGGCTATATCACTTATGGGGGCATGTCGGGCAGGGACATGGCCGCATTGGCGCAGGGCTTGAAGGAGGCCTCCACCTTCGGGTTTCTGGAGAGCCGGATCAAACAGGTCCACTACCTTGGTGAACTCTTGAAAGAAGCCGGGGTCCCGATCCAGGAACCCTTCGGGGGCCACGCCATCTTCGTGGATGCCACCCGCTTCCTGCCCCAGGTACCCAGAGAGGAGTTTATTGCCCAGACCCTGGCAGCAGAACTCTACCTGGAATCGGGAGTGCGGGCCGTGGAAATAGGCACACTGCTGGCTGACCGTGATCCGGAAACCCGCGAAAATCGCTATCCCAGACTGGAACTCTTGCGTTTAACCATTCCCAGGAGAGTCTATACCCGGAATCACATGGATTATGTGGCTGCCGCACTGATCAATATTTTCCATCGCAAGGATAAGATTACCAGGGGTTATAAAATCAGATATGAGGCCCCCATTATGCGGCACTTCACCGTGGAGCTGGAAAAAATCGGATAACTGGAGTTTGCCGCTTCTGCTTAATAATCCCAATTAAATCCTGAGTGATTCTCTCCATGACAGTTTAGGACGCAGCGACCAGAGAATACACCAGTACTCTCAAAAAACAGCATACCGTTATTGGCAGGAGAAACAATGCTCATATCAAAGTTTATCAGGTGGGCGTTGTTGGTGCTGTTGCCCTGGGTATTACTGATGCCGTGAGGATCGTGACAGGCATTGCAAGGCGTCCTTTCATCCCTGATATGTTTGTCATGTTCTCCGAACGATTCATCATTCAAAATGCTTGTCCTGCTGTGACAGCTGTAGCAAAGCTCATAGGCCGAAGCGGATTCTAAGGTATTATCTGCAGTTCGATACTGATATTTAAGCTGCGCAGGATAAATGGAGCCATGTGGCCCGGACGGTGCACCTGCACCGTCACTGGAGTGACAATCGGTACAGTAAATCATGCTAGACTCCGTAAGTGGAGCAATTAGACTGGGAACATTGGGATTGGCTCCCGCCGATGTAACCGCGTGATGCGAGGGACTGGCGGGATCAAACTCCAGTCTTACATTATTCTGTTCGATCTGCCGGGTGGTCAAACTGGTCGGTTTGGCCGGACTATCGGCATGACAGCGGAAACATAGTTCATAGGCATACTGAATGTGATCCACCGGGTTTCCACTCTGATCCACACCTCTGGCACCAGTCAGGAATCCATTGGCTGCAGGAGCCAGGGCAGGTGTATTGCTTACGCCGTGCGGATTATGACAATCCTCACATTCCACATGAACGGAGAGAGCCAGGGGATCCTCAGCTGCATCATGCTCCAGGTTGTAGCCATAAACATTATGAAGATAGGGTTTGGCTAGTTGCATCAAGATATTTGTGGAAGCCACATTACCGTTGTGACAGGGGAGGCAGTTGTTCTCTTCTGCCAGCTCATTTAAAAGCCTCTGACTATTCCCGGCCTGGTGAGGTATATGGCAGCTTTCGCAGGCATTCTCGGCCACATTCAGGTAAGGTGTATGCGGCCAGGGATCGATGCCATTCCCGTTCCAGCTTGCCGTGGATGTTGAGTGGGTCGAAAAGGACCAGAAATCCCGGTTGTGACAGGAAAAGCAAAGCTCCGAAAACTGATTGCTTACCACCAGGAAATCATTGGTCAGATCGCGGTGTGGATCGTGACAGGAAGTACATTGCATTCGTCCGTTGTGGAGCGTAACCGGACTTACAATTGCAGTGGGATCCTTTAGTTGTCCGTCAGCTGCAGCCAGACCCGTTGTATAATCAAAAGAAATCGGATGGTCATCCGCCAGGTCGGTGGACATGTTAGAAGACCCCGGGGGAAGGGTGGTGATTCCTCCAGAGAATCCAATATCATCTGTGCGGCTCAAAACATTCCCCAGGGCTGTGGTACCATCATGACAGCTGAGGCACAGAATGGAAGCACCATCGGGTTGCCCGGGCACAGCTTCCGCAGTTGAACTGTGATACAGGGTATAGGTATAGCCCGGGTCGTCCTTGTTCCAGAGTGGACTGGAAGGCCTGCTGTTGTGGGGAGTATGACAGAAAATACAGATTTCCGACTCCGATATGGCCCTCACATCGCCCGGACCTGTAGCAGAGAGGTTGTGTACGGTATTTATAATAGATTGGGCTGCGGCACCGACCGGGATCACCATCAGAAAGAATAGTAGCAAAGCACGGAAATTTCTCATTTCAATCATTTTTTTCCAGTTGAAAAATCTGAACCCTGGCATTGTAGCTGTCAGCCACATAAATACAGTCCTGTTCATCAATATAGAGACCCACCGGCATCCAGAATTCACCAGTGTCCTGTCCCTGACTCCCAAAACTGTATAGAAACCTTCCGTCCTGATCGAAAACCTGAACGGCATGAAAAAGTGCATCTGCCACATAAATATGACCCTGTGAATCGGTAGCCACTCCTTTAGGACGGGCCATGTTGCCTGTAGCATCACCCGATTCACCAAAGGCACCAAGGAAGCTTCCTTCGCGGTCCAGTATCTGAACACGATTGTTCATGGAGTCCACAATGTAAATCCGGCCAGCTTGATCGATCCATATAAAGGTGGGGAAATTAAAATTGCCTGGCTCAGTTCCTCTTTCCCCTATTTTACCGATTAAGAGGCCCTCGCTGCTGAAGCGCGAGATCTGATGGGCCCCGGTCTCTACCACCCATATATCCCCGGTGGACCTGTTGCACGCAATGCCGGTAGGCTGATCCAAAATGACAGAATCACCAAAGATCAACAAATGATCCCCTGCCATACGTACCACCCTGTCTAAGCTGGAGTCGGTAAAGAGCAAGTCTCCCCCGGACATCCGGCAAATCCCAACCAGGGATGGATATTCCTGTCCAGCCCTCTTCATCGACCGAAGCAATGCTCCCTTGCCCTTATCCACCTCAAAGATTGCTCCAGCTCCCTGATCCAGTACCCAGAACTGCTCTTTATTAGACGCTATAACATTGAATGGCTTGACCACTTCCTGTGCTTTCTGTCCGAAGACAATCCTGGAAACACGTTGTCCAAAGTTTGCCCTTTGCTCTCCCTTTTCTCCCGGGTAGGCGCCGATCCACCTGACATGGTATTCATCTGCACTTTGAGCCCAGGCCGGATGCATAAAAAAGAGGGAAAACAGTAGCAGCACCCCTGTCCTTGCTATCAGGGACAATGTCCTTACCTCTTTCTCGTTTCTGTATAAATCGATCATTATCTATAAAAATTATCTCCGGTAGCTCAGCTTAGCATGACACCCGGGGAGACAGGATCCTCCCTGCTCTTCCGCTACAAAATTCATCCGCATCTCCCAGGATCCAAAACCAATACGCTCTTCCACCAGGAAGGGCTGAGGGGATCCATGGATGTTGTGACACATCCTGCAGTTCCTCCCTTTGTTCCCATTCATATGTAGCCAGTGGAGATTCTTTTTTCCATTCCTGAATCCGGTTCCCCATTCCGTCTCCTCGGCATCCATAAGGTCGGTGTCGTGACAGAGAAAGCAAAGTTCAAAATTCTCTGTAAGCGCCGGTACATAATCCGCCTCAGGAAAACGGTCCACCAGTAGAGCCCGGAAATCAGATCCATGAGCCTGGTGACAGGACATGCAGCCTCCACCTGAGATGGCCGAATGCACCTTCATCTGGCCCTGAACAAGGCGCCTGATATTAATGGTTTCTGTTGAGTCGGTCCTGTAATCCTGCTTATGGCAGGAGAGGCACAGTTCAGGTTCCGGGTAGTGCAAAACGGAAGGCTCGGACGATCCATGGGCATCGTGACAAGCCAGACAGTTACCCTTTGAGACAGGTTGGTGCGGATGGGCCTTCTTATGGATCTCCTCATGACAATAATAGCAGAGGGCCGGGATTTTGTCAATCAATCGGAATCCAAGGCTATCTGCAGACGGGTGAGAGGCCCCGGTAGATTCGTGACAGTTGTCACAGGCATCTTCAGCAGGATAATGCATTACCTGATATTCCACACGATCTCCGTGACACTCCTTGCATTCATAGGGCTGCTTGACGCTTCTCAAAGATTCAGCATCGAGAGGTCCGCTGAAAGGCAGCGCCAGGAGAATAAGAAAATCTAAGATAAGCGAGTGGATCATAAGCACTGGTTTAAAATCTTCGGGTTAACTGTATATATGCTCCATTAAAATTAAATTCACTGTTCAAATACAGGCGCCGGTAAAGCTCCAGGCCCACCCTGAGCTGTAGCTTGTTAAAGTTAGATTGGAATTCGGCCCTTGAAGTCAGCAGGTCCAGGTCGATGTTGGCCCCTCGCTGATTCAGGTATCCCGATTCCAGGCTGACCCTCATCCTGGGGCTGATCCGGTACACCGCCTTCCCGGAAAGATTGGCGTACCACTGATCCACCTCATCTGCAATCATCCGGTAATCACGAATATTGCCGTTCAGGGTAAGCAAAAATTTGGATTTAAAATTCCAATTCACATCGATGTAATATCGTCTCATCCTGTAAGGGATGATATTGCTATCGTAGAGGTCAGCCTCAATACCGGCCCTGGCAAATCCAAGATCCAGGCGCGCTCCATAAAGGTGCTGCGTATAATAATTCAATGTAAGCAGATCACCCTGGTTCACTTTTGGATAATCCTGAACGGCAAAGTGATAGTATAGCTCTATCAACCTTTGGAAGAGGAGTATACTTGCACTGAACTGGTTGTTGTTTGCTCCGTAGGAATAGCTGCCAGGTTGCATATAACTATAATCGAGATAGACTGTTCCGCCATTGGGGATTAGGCCTCCTGGTATCCGCTGAATCTCCAAATAACTACCACGTTCAATGAGGATATAGTCAAAATTTAGCTGATAGATCAAGGTGCCGCTTACGTCCTTTACAATAAGTGAAAAATCATCCACATAGGGCTTATTCAGAAGGGTCACTTCACCATCCGTAATTGTCTGCTCCTCATTTATCACCTGTAAGGTACCTGTTACACCCTCGGTTGAATGCTCGTGCCTGAAGTAGCGGTAGCTAAGGTTCAGATAACCTGTTGGAATCTTCTTGCTGTACTTCAGATCCACCCCAAACCTCGTATCTGCCTCCTGATGAAGCTGGGCTGCCTCTTGCCTGACCATGGTATTATCCACATAGACTTTGGTGGTCAGGCTTTTAAAAAGCTTATGCTGGAGGGAAAGCCTGATTCTTTTCTGACCCCAGGTCTGTGCAGGGTTCTTCAGATTATAAAGATCAAAACTTCCCATGAACCTGAGTTGATGGGGAAGAGTTAAACTTAGTCCTTCAAAAAGTTCCAGGCGTCTGAAGGTGGTGGTCCCCTCCTGTTCGTACCAGGTAAAGCGGGAATTCAGGTTGTATTTCCTGGATGCATCAAAAAAGATGCTGTTATTCAGAGCAATACGGTCTATCAGGTGGGCTGTCTCATGGAGTTCTGCATAACGGTAATGGTAATCATAGTGCGAATAGAGCAACTCCGTACGATCCCTTGATCCAAAGGATTTGTTCGCCCTGGCCTGGATGTTCTCCTGGTCCATGTAGAAGGTACGACCGGTCTGGATCTCATCCTGGTTCCACTTCTGGTTCCTGTAGGTCAGACTCAGCGGCAAAATCCTGTTATTAAGAGAAAGTATCCCACCCCACAGCTGGTTGGTAGAACGGACATTGGTTAGGAGTTCACGGTTATAATAACTCTGATCATAGTTATAGAAGCCCTGCAGAGTCACCGGCTTGTTGTTAAAAAGTGTGGCTTTCAGATCCAGCTTCGCCAGATTCCTTACTTCTGACCTGTCAGGAATGGTAATATACTGCTCATCTCTTAACTCAGGACTGTATGCTCCACCCAGATCGATCAAGAGAATGTCCTTGTCCCAGAGGTAGCTGCTGGTATTTAACTTTATCCCACTTAGGAGGTAGGTGCTTCTCTGGTCTTCATACACATCGTTGAAACTGCTTTCGAGTTGACGGTACTGCCCCTTCAGATCCAGCTCTCCAGAAATATTCCTCAGGTGCCAGATCCCCAATGAGCGCTGGGCCTGTGAGAAACACAGGAGCGGACTGAGAAAAGCTGTCAGCAAGCATATGGTTCTGAATCTACTCACTCCTTCATGGTCTGCAGACTATTGAAAAATATATTTGTCCTCCCCGCCATGGGGATTGTGACAATCTGTACAAAGCATCCCTTCCAGTCCCTCATGCATTTCATTGCCCAACACACTTTCAGCTTCATGGCAATGGAAACAGAGTGCGTCTCCCGTGATCCTCAAAAGCTTTTCATTAGCCGACCTGTGTGGATCGTGACATGCACTGCAATATCCGCCTGCTACTGGTCCATGTAAGTAGCTATACTGTTCGGCCAGATCTTCATGACAGATATAACAGAGTCCCGGCTGTGGCTCCACCATGGTCCCCAGCGCTTGCTCGTTGTGACAGGAAGCACACTCCCCCTCTCCAAATGGGTAGTGTATCTTACCCTCTGGCTCTGCAAAAGCAAGTGTCTCATTTGAGTTGCCTGTGGAATCATCCGGGATTCCATTCGTTTCCACATTAGCCAATGAGGTGCTGTCATTTTCAGGAACCCCATCAAAGAAAAAGTGAAGTACACTTTTGCCTGCATAGGGCGAACACTGACTGAACAGGACCATCCCCACGACGACGACTGCTGACCATATGTTTGCCGAAAGCTTCATTAGCGGCGATTAAAGCGAAGTGGGTTTCTCTTCAACGAAACCATATACATTGAGCTTTGCAGGACCATACTGGTTGGTGACGTAAATCAGGTATTTCAATATAAAACTGTCATCCACATAAGGCTCATAAAATGAAAGGTTATCATAGCTGATCTCAACAGCCGCCGGGAGCCACATAGCCCCTGCCCCTTTATAAGCGCCACCAAAGTGCATCAATAGTTCCCCTCCGGCATTGAATAACTGCACATTCTCAAATGCTGCATCCACCACAAAGAGTTTTTCCTCCCTGTCCACAGCAATCCCTTTGGGCCTGGTGAAGTGTCCGGGTTCGTTTCCGTAGCCTCCAACCATACCAAGGTAATTTCCATCCAGTGAGAATTTCTTCACATTAAAATCTCCAAAATCTGAGACATAAAGCGTATTGTTATGGATGGAAATATTGGTGGCTTGTCTGATAAATCCTTCTTCCTCAGCACCCAGATCCGGTATTCTGTCGATCAGTTTATAATCATCAGTCCCATAAACATATACCGCATGATCCTGCACATTGGCAACCCAGATCCTTCCCTGGTGTACCTCAACATCTGTGGGTTTAAAACCTTCAGCTTCCCCAAAAGCATGCAGGTATTTTCGTTCTGTGTCAAATACCACAATCTGTTGTCGCTTGGCATCGGCCACAAAGAGATATCCCCTTTCATCCACACAGGCATTGATGGGCAATTTCAACTGGCCCTTTCCACCAGGTATGAAGTATTCAAAGTCCCCGGAGCTCAAATCCAGCACCACCAGTCCGCCCAATCCGGTATCGCATATATATACCTTGTCCTTATGAGCAGTGACTCCGTAAGGCTTGATCATATTCAGAGGGGCCTCTTCTCCAAAGAGAAACCTGTGAAATCCTCCGGTTTTACCTTCCAGATCTCCTGAAGTGCTGAAATGGGTCAGGAATTGAATCCGGGTGGTATCCGGTGGTGGCGGAAAGATTACAAGTGTTTCAAGCGTGGGAGCTTTGGCCACCTGGCGCATACAGGCACTTAGCAGACAGGCAATTAACAAGATGCCGATGGAGGCAATTCGGGTAGATTTGTTCATGGGGTGATGAACTATTAAATGGTCAGCCCTTTAAAGAGCAGCTTACTTATTATGACAGGTGAGACAGAGTTCGCTGTTCACATTGGACATTTTCAGCAGATGCATCACGCCATACCTGTTGTGTACATCATGGCAGGAGGCACACTCCATCTTACTACCGAAGAGCATATCGTTGTCAATGGTACTCCCCAATCCACTGTTGGTGGTTGTGGGTGCATAGACTCCACCGTCACTGGTGGCAAGGGCATCGGTATAGTCGAAGGAGATGGGGTGTTCTGTACTCATATCATTCCCGGCCACACCTCCGATCTGGGCGGAAGGATCAATAAAGTTGGTGCCTGATGTAATTCCACCAAAGTTTTCAAGGGCCACAGTTCCATCGTGACAGCTAAGGCACAACCTGGAGCTGGCCCCTGGATCAGTGATGGTGGATCCTCCATCGAAGGTTGGCGAATTGTACAGGGTATAGCCCGCCACCACGGTGGTTTCATGGTGCCACAAAGGTGCACTGGTGACCGGAATGGATTGGTGGGTGGTGTGGCAAACACCACATCCACGGTTGCTGGTGGGTGCCCACGATTCTGTGGAAAAATCATGTGCAGTCCCGGCAATTTGGGCAAAGCCTCCCTGAAGGAGTCCGAAAGCGAACATCGCTACAATGAGCAAACGTAAATTTTTCATGGGAAGAAAAAGTTTTGTTGGGGTTAATATTTTCATCTACAATAAGGATTTTTTATGTGAAAAAGAAAGGAAATGGTCCATAACATACGTTTCAGGCCCTCAATGCTGCTAAAATATGATAGCTGAAATAATTTGCCGACCTTTGGCGACTCATCGAAATTTGGGCCATGAAATCCGGCATGCGAGATTTAACAACAGGGAGTGTAGGGAAGAATATATTACGTTTCGCCATGCCGATGCTGTTGGGGAATTTGTTCCAGCAGCTCTATACCTTCGTGGACCAGATTATTGTGGGACGATTCCTTGGGAAAGAGGCACTGGCAGCAGTTGGAGCATCATTCCCGGTAATTTTCACCCTCATTGCCCTGATCATTGGAATTTCCACAGGTGGTACCATTGTAATCTCCCAGTTTTTCGGAGCTAAAGATTTTAACAAGGTCAAACGGACCATCGATACCATCTTCATCGTAATGGCTGTCTGTGCTGTGATCATGACCGTGGTAGGGATTAGCTTCTCTGAAGAGATCTTCCGTTTGATAAAGCTCCCCGAAGAGCTGATGCCCATGGCCAACTCCTACCTAACCATCTATGTATCGGGACTGGTAATCTTTTTTGGATATAATAGTGTGGCAGCTATTCTAAGGGGCTTGGGCGACTCCATTACACCCCTCTACTTCCTGATCCTGGCAACCATAATTAATATCGGACTGGATCTGCTCTTTATTGTAAAGCTGGGCTGGGGAATCGAAGGAGCAGCCTTTGCCACGCTTATTGCACAGGGTACAGCTTTTATTGTGGCCATCTTTTACCTCAACAGGAATCATGAACTGATCAAATTCAACATCAGGGAATTCGCCTTCGATTGGGAGATCTTTAAACAGAGTCTCCGCATTGGACTACCCACCGGACTGCAACATACCTTTGTAGCTCTGGGAATGATGGCTCTTATGGGCATTGTCAATGGATTTGGAACCGATGTGGTCGCAGGTTATACAGCAGCAGGAAGGCTCGATAGCCTGGCAGTGATTCCCTCCATGGTTTTCTCTATGGCACTCTCCACCTTTGTGGGACAAAATATCGGTGCTGGCAAAATTGACCGGGTGAAGAAAGGACTGACCCGTACCATGCTCATGTCCTCGGCCGTTGCCATAGTGGTCACCATCCTGATTATTATTTTTAAATACCCCCTGATGAGTCTCTTTACCACCGACCAGGGGGTGATCGATGTAGGGGCCGATTACCTGACCATTGTAACCTCCTTCTACCTCTTGTTTACAGGAATGTTTACCTACAGCGGAGTTATGCGCGGGGCCGGAGACACCATAATTCCCATGTTCATCACACTTTTTTCACTCTGGATCGTTCGAATTCCTGCAGCCCTCTTCCTTAGCCAGGAGACTATTGAAATATTTGGGCTAAGCATTAAAGGCGCCGGTATGGGAGAGTCCGGAATATGGTGGTCAATACCATCAGGATGGGGAATCGGGCTAATTCTAACCTACATTTACTACAAGACCGGCAGATGGAAAACCAAGACGGTGGTCAAGGCCAAGGTCGAGCCTGCCACCATTACCCGCTAAGCGCATATAACATTATTTAACCTTTTTTCATTGAAGTACCCGGGGCTATTGTGTAACTTGGTTCAATATTTGTACGTCCTATAAGAACTAACGCTACCACGTTTACAGGAATGATCAGGTTCGCACTGCTATTTTTCGTATTGCTGCTGTTCTCAAACAAGCTTGCCGCACAGGATGATTATGTGCGCTTTAAACGAATCACCATCAATGATGGTCTTTCGCTCAGTTCTGTCTATGATATCTATCAGGACTCCAAAGGATTTATGTGGTTCGGTACCGAAGATGGATTGAATAAATATGATGGCCAAAGCATAACGGTATACGGGGCCCATACGGATCAGCGCAATCTCCTGGCCAACAAATGGGTTGAACAGATCTACGAGGATAAATCGGGGATGATCTGGTTGGGTTCGAGGAGCGGACTTACCAGGTACAATCCACGAACGGGCGTTTTTACCGCCCTTCAGCATGATCCTGAAGATTCCAACTCCCTTTCCAATGATACGATTACAGCCATCGAAGCGGATCTAAGAAATGAGATATGGGTGGGAACCTATAAAGGACTGAATCATGTGGACCGCTTTACCAGTGAGGTACAGAGAGTCGTTCCGGACGATGAAGAACTTGTGGGACTCTCTGCCCGTATCACCGGATTCCTGAGTGATGAGTCGGGTGGTTTCTGGATTGCCACCCATAAAGGCTTATACTCTTACGATAGGAAATCAGGACTCTTTTTCAGCGAACCCATTGAAGGTCTGATCGATACAAGTACCATTATAAGCCATATGGCACAGGGTGAAAATGTCATCTGGCTCGCTACCGACAAAGGCCTTGTAAAATTTGATCTTACAAGCAATCGACAGCATCAGCTTGTTCCTATTGAATTTCCCACAGAGGATTCAAGGATCATCAAAATTCTTCCTGACAATCAGGGACAGGTTTGGGTGCTGACCGGAGAAGGACTCTATTGCTACCTCGGGGAGACAGAGGGATTACGTAGGTTCCTTTCAGCTGGAGGAACAACCCACTCCCTGGCATTGGACCCAAAGGAAGCACTCCTGGAAGATAACAGTGGTGAAATATGGTTCGGGACCTTTGGTAACGGTGTTTATAAAATTGATCCGCTTACCTTCACCTACAAGCATTATACCCATAATCCTGCCGATCCGGAGAGCATTTCGGAAAATTCCATCAACTGCATTTTCCAGGACCGTACCGGAGCCACCTGGTTTGGAACTTTTGGTGCTGGTATCAGCATCCTGAATCCGCACTCCAACAGATTCAAACTCTATAAAAATAACCCATTTAACCAGAACAGCCTGGCCAGCTCATTCGTATGGACCATATGTGAAGCTGCCGACAGCGTTCTCTGGATGGGTACTGATGCACATGGAATAAGTTGTTACGATCAGCGCCGTGGAACCTATACCCACTATGATCATAATCCCTTTGATCCAAGCTCTCTTTCGAACTCCTCTATCCGGAAGATTTACCAGGACAGCAGGGGACGTATCTGGATAGGAACCGATGGAGGAGGCCTTAACCTTTTCAATCCCCTTGAGCGCTCCTTTACCCACTTCAGGCACGATCCGGCCGATCCCTCCAGCATTTCCAATAACTCGGTGCGCACAGTTTACGAGGACCGGGATGGGAAGATCTGGGTTGGTACCCGCGACGGCTTAAACCTCTTGCAGGAAGATAGTATGACTTTCAGGCCTTATCTGCTGGGATCAGAACAGGAAGACGGACCGCCTCGCAATTTTATATATTCCGCTATTCATAAGGATCAGTCGGACAATCTCTGGGTGGGCACCTATGGGGGTGGCCTCTGCATGTTGGATCCAGATGAAGGCAACTGCATCAACTATTCTCACGATCCGGAAGACCCCACTACCATCTCTGACAATATCGTCTTTTCCATATATGAGGATCCACAGGAGAGGTTCTGGATTGGAACCAACAGCGGGCTTAATATGTTCTATCCTGCCACAGGGTCTTTCAGAAGATTCGGGGTAAACGAGGGACTGGCCAATGAGGTCATATACGGGGTGTTGCCTGACAATAATAACTGTATCTGGCTCAGTACCAATCTGGGGATCTGCCGCTTCAACCTGGAGACTTTTGAAGTAAAGAATTTCGATATGAATGACGGTCTTCAAAGTAATGAGTTTAACGGAGGCTCTTACCACAGAGGCTCCAGTGGCAAACTCTATTTTGGAGGGGTTTATGGCTTGAACGTTTTCGATCCTGGTACCATTGAACCTGTGAGAATTGTGCCGGAGGTGACACTGACCAAGCTGGAAGTGCTGGGTAAGGAAGTGCTTATTGCTGGGATCGATCTGGAAGAGGAGTTTGAGGAGCATCCCGGACGCATTGTAGAATTCGAGGGGGACTTCTATACCAGCGAAAATGTAACCTACATGGAGGAGATCATCCTGGATTACAGGCACCGCTTTTTCTCTGTTGAATTTGCTGCCCTCAACAACCTGCAATCAGGCGATCTGCACTACAGCTACATTATGGAGAACCTGGATACGGACTGGAACAATTCCGGAACCCGGAACTATGTCTCCTACACCAATATGAAAGCCGGTAACTACCTGCTAAAAGTCGTCGCTGAAAATACGGATGGATTCCAGAGTGATCCTCCCATGCTCCTGCGTATTGTCATCACACCTCCCATCTGGTTGTCATGGTGGTTTATCCTTCTGGAAGTATTGTTTTCCACAGCCATTGTGGTGATGATTTATATCTACCTCTTGAAATCGCGGACCAACCGCCTTCTGAAACATCAGAATCAACAAATCAGCCAGGCCAACGAAGCATTAAGGAAATCCGAGAAGAATCTGATGGAGCTCAATGCCACCAAGGATAAGTTCTTCTCCATTATCTCTCATGACCTGAAGAATCCTTTTTCAAGTCTGCTCTCCATCAGCGACCTGATGGTGGAAAGCTTCAATGATACGGACAAAGAGGATCACAAAGCCGGATTTAAAAAGATCAATCAGTCCGTAAAGCATCTGCTCGACCTGCTGGAAAACCTGCTTACATGGTCCCAGTCTCAGCGCGGAAGGATCAAATACGACCCGGTAAAATTCAACCTGAGTTCCCTGGTTCAGGAGAACATCAATCTGCACCGTCTGCTGGCTGAAAAGAAAGGAATAATGTTGCTTTCTTCTGATCAGGATGAGGTATATGCCTATGGAGACAGGGATATGATAAACAGTGTTATACGTAACCTTGTAACCAACGCGGTAAAATTTACTGACAGGGATAAAAAAGTGGAGATCCAGTTGAAACCCGGAGAGAAGAAAATTGAAGTAAGTATCGTGGATGAGGGGATCGGGATCTCATCCGAGCAACTGGTTAAACTATTCCGGATAGATGAAAAGTTTAAATCTACAGGGACAGCGGGTGAGAAAGGAACAGGACTCGGCCTGATTATCTGCAGGGAATTTGTGGAAAAAAATGGTGGAGAGATTACTGTTCAAAGTGCTCCTGGAGAGGGCTCTGTATTTAGCTTTACGGTGCCCATGGCAAACTGATCGTTGCCAAAGCAATCATAAAACTGTAAATTTGCCCCGAACCAAGCTGAAAAAACCATGATCAGATCCATGACCGGCTACGGGAAAGCCGAATGCCTGTTGGCCGACAAGAAACTGACCATCGAAATTAAATCTCTCAACAGTAAACAGTTGGATACCAATACCCGACTGCCCTCCCTCTATAAGGAGAAGGAAATAGAAATCCGGCAGGCTCTTGCATCTGAGCTGGAAAGAGGTAAGGTGGAATGCTCATTCTACTATGAACTCTCAAGTGAAGCTGCCCCTGGTATTATAAATGAGCCGGTGGTAAAAGCCTACTATGCACAACTCTATAAAATTTCAGGTGAACTGGGGCTCCAGGCCTCTCTGGAGTTACTAAGTACTGTCATGAGAATGCCGGATACAATCCGAACCGAAAAACCTGAACTAAAAGAAACCGAATGGACCTTGGTAGAAGCTGCCTTGAAAAAAGCTTTGGCCCAGGTAAATATTTTCAGGATACAGGAGGGAAAATCACTGGATAAGGACTTGCGTCAGCGGGTCGAGGCCATCAGCCGGAAGCTGGCTAAGGTGGAGAGCTTTGAGGGAGAGCGTATAGACCTGGTGAGAGAGCGTATCGGAAAGCACCTGGAAGAGTTAGGCCAAAAAGAGGCAGTAGATGAAAACCGCTTTGAGCAAGAACTTATTTACTATATAGAAAAACTGGACATCTCCGAAGAAAAGGTCAGGCTGGCCAACCATTGCTCTTACTTCATGGAAACCCTGGAAGATAAGGGTCCCACAGGGAAGAAGCTGGGATTCATTTCCCAGGAAATGGGCCGGGAGATCAATACTCTGGGATCTAAAGCCAACCACAAAGAGCTTCAAAAGCTGGTTGTGGAGATGAAAGACGAGCTCGAACGCATCAAAGAGCAGATCCTTAACGTACTGTAATGAAAGAAAAGTTATTCATCTTCAGCGCACCATCCGGTGCCGGTAAGTCCACTCTTGTGCAGCACCTGATGAAACAGGATCTGGGGCTGGAATTCAGCATATCTGCCACATCCCGTAAACCCAGGGAAGGTGAAGAAGATGGAAGGGAGTACCACTTTATCTCTCCTGAAAAGTTTAGGAAAATGATTAAGGAGGATGCCTTTATCGAGTGGGAGGAGGTCTACCCGGATCAGTTTTATGGTACCCTTTACAGCGAAGTGGAGCAAATATGGAAGCGGGGTAAGCATGCTATTTTTGATATAGATGTGGTGGGGGGACTAAACCTGAAAAAGAAGTATAAAGAGCATGCCTGTGCCATCTTTATTCAGGCTCCTTCTCATGAGACTCTGGAACAGCGCTTGCGTTCCAGGGGAACAGATGACGAAGCCTCACTTAAAAAAAGACTGGGGAAAGCCAAGTTTGAAATGTCCCATAAGTCCAATTTCGACCATATTATAATCAACGACTCTCTGGAAACAGCACAGGCTAAAGCAGAAAAAATTGTCTTAGATTTCCTGGCCCTATGATCACCGGACTCTATTTTGGCTCATTTAATCCCATTCATATCGGGCACCTGGCCATTGCCAATTTTATGGTAGAGTTTAGTGAACTGGACCAATTATGGTTCGTGGTAAGTCCACAAAATCCCTTAAAAGAAAAACATAGCCTGCTCCAGGATTACCACCGCCTTGAGATGGTCCGTCTTGCCGTAGAGGATGACGATCGATTCAGGGCCTCAGATATTGAATTTAAGCTTCCCACGCCCTCCTATACCATCGACACCCTGACCTATCTGGAGGAGCTTAATCCGGGAAGGGAGTTCCAACTGGTCATGGGAGGTGATGGCCTGCGGACCTTTCATAAATGGAAGCATGCAGACCTGATTGTGAGAAAGTACCACCGCCTCATATACCCCCGGCCCGGAACTGATATAGAGGTAGCCTCACGCTTACCCAATGCCACCCTGGTGGATGCTCCCATGATGGAAATTTCCTCCAGCTTTATCCGAAAGGCAGTCAAAGAGGGAAAAGATGTCCGTCACCTGGTACCGGCCAGGGCGTATACCTATATGCGCGAAATGCACTTTTACGAAAAATAGATCATAAGTTCCCTCACAGTTATTTAATCGTCGCTGAACCCTGTGCAGGCACAGGCTAAGGCTCCTTATTAAATTACTGTTTCGGGAATTTGGACTATTTGATTCTTGGGGGGGAGGATAGGCTTCCCATACGGAGTGATATTCATTGACGAAGCCTTAGCCAGTGCGAAGTGCTGGGTACAGCGAGGAGATGAATATCACGGAGTCCTGAGTTTGGCTTCTTTGACGATTTCCATACCCCGCTGAATGGCCTTTTCATTGATGGGAATCAGATGATGATGTCTTTCGGGAAGTGATTTACGAAGTCCCTTAATCACATTGTCAAAGTTAACCACCGGATTAACCTTAATATAGGCACCAAGAACCACCATATTGAAAGTGATGGGTGATTTCATACGAACTGCTTCCTCTGTGGCTTCCACCTGGAAGATCCGGATATCGTCCCGCTCCGGATGGCGTGTAATCCCGTTTGGATCATAGATCATCAGGCCGCCCGGTTTCACCATGGATTCAAATTTATCCACCGATTGCTGATTGAGCAGAATGGCTGTATCATAACTCTGCAGTACAGGAGAACTGACCCGGTCGTCACTTAAAATTACGGTGACATTTGCAGTCCCACCACGCATCTCAGGACCATATGAGGGCATCCAGCTTACCTCCTGGTCCTGCATAATCCCGGAGTAGGCCAGGATCTTACCCATGGAGAGGACTCCCTGTCCCCCGAAACCTGCAATAATGATCTCTTCCGTCATATCTCTAGCTCTTTTCTACTAACCTTTAACACTAACCATTAACCAATTTCCCATCTACCTTAATGTCCCCCATGGGATAGAAGGGGAACATATTCTCCTCCATCCAGATATTCGAATCATTGGGAGTCATTTTCCAGCCCGCATTGCAATTAGATACAAACTCAATAAATGAGAGCCCTTTATTTTCCTTCTGCAGCTCCAGGGCTTTACGTATCGCCTTTTTTGCCTTACGCACCGGTCCCGGCTTATGAACGGCCTGGCGGGTGACATAATGGGTGCCTTCAAGCTGGGCGACTAGCTCCGTGATTTTATAAGGAGGACCCATGGTCTCATTGTTTCGGCCATAGGGTGAAGTAGAAGATTTCATCCCCTCCAGGGTGGTGGGTGCCATTTGTCCGCCGGTCATCCCGTAAATTCCGTTATTAACAAAAAAGATGGTGATATTCTCACCCCGGTTACAGGCATGAATGGTCTCCCCTGTCCCGATGGCCGCCAGGTCGCCGTCACCCTGATAAGTAAATACATATTTATCGGGCCAGAGCCTTTTGATTCCTGTGGCTACGGCCGGAGCACGTCCATGTGCTGCCTGGGAACAGTCTATATCCATAAAATCGTAGGCAAGTACAGAACATCCCACAGGAGCAATCCCAATGGTATCTTCCTGAATGCCCATTTCCTCCACCACCTCCATGATCAGCCGGTGAACGGTGCCGTGACCGCAACCCGGACAGTATGATAGGTATGCATCAGTCAGCAAGGGAGTACGCTTGTATACCAGGTTCTCGGGTCTAATGATCTCTTTGACTTCCATCTAGTATCCTCCTATATATTTATCTTCCACTTCATTCAACACATCATCAGGTGAGTGAATCTTGCCACCCAACATTCCATAGTGGGTAACAGGCACCTTTCCATTTACTGCCAGTTGCACATCCTCCACCATCTGTCCGGCGCTAAGCTCAACGGCCATCATCCTTTTCACCTTTCTGGCCATCCGGGCTATCTCTTCGCTTGGAAATGGGAACAGGGTTTGGGGGCGTAGCAAACCAACTTTCAATCCCTTGCTTCTGGCCATTTCTACAACCTTTTGGCAAATACGGGCACTGGAGCCATAGGCTACCAGCAAGAAATCAGCATCACCACATTCAATCTTCTCAAACATTACATCCTGATCCATGCTTTTATACTTGGCCTGAAGCTTCAGGTTGTGTTCATATTGCAGATCAGGATCGAGATTAAGCGAAGTAATTATATTGCGCTCCCTCTCTTTGGTCTTCCCGGTTGTGACCCACGATTGGTCAAACTCAGAGACCCGCTCTTTTTGCTCGGACAGCTCCACTTTCTCCATCATCTGGCCTATCAATCCATCTGTAAGAATCAGAGCCGGGTTCCTGTATTTGAAAGCCAGTTCAAAGCCCAGGTCCACAAAATCGGCCATCTCCTGAACGGAAGCCGGAGCCAGTACGATCAGTCGGTAATCTCCGTGTCCACCACCTTTTGTAGATTGAAAATAGTCGGCCTGCGAAGGTTGTATGGTTCCCAGTCCTGGGCCTCCCCGGACCACGTTTACAATCAGGCAGGGTAGCTCCGCACCTGCAATATAACTGATCCCCTCCTGCATCAGGCTAATACCCGGACTTGAAGAGGATGTCATGACCTTTTTTCCTGTTCCTGCAGCACCATAAACCATATTGATAGAGGCTACCTCACTCTCTGCCTGCAGCACTACCATGCCGGTTCGTTCTTCCGGTTTCTGAAGCATCAGGTATTCCATGACCTCCGATTGAGGTGTGATAGGGTATCCAAAATAGCCATCCACTCCTGCCCTGATAGCCGCTTCAGCGATAGCCTCATTTCCCTTCATTAACGCCAATTCCTTCATACTACTTTACTTTAGTTCTTTTTAACCCGGTAAACTGTAATCACACCGTCGGGGCACACTACAGCACAATTGGTGCAGCCAGTACAACTCTCCGGGTCTTTCATATAGGCATAGTGGTACCCCTTTCCGTTCACCGCTTCGGCCATTCCAATGGTATCCGTTGGACAATTCACCATGCAGACCTGACAGCCCTTACACCTCTCCACATCGACCACTATGGCTCCTTTTGCTTTTGCCATGCTATGCTATTTTAAAGTACAAATTCAAATGTAACAATTCTCAAATACCTTTCTTAACTGTTTTTGGACAGGTTTGCAGGATACTTTTAATTAGGGATAAAAATTACTATTTCGGGATGGAGTGGTTCTCACTGAAACGCCTCAATCGCTCCTCCAATACCGGGAACTGATCCCTTCTGACCTGTGATACACAGGCCCTTAACCCCTCCGTCCTGCTACTCCCCGTAATTTCCAGAGAAATAGCGCTGATCCCGTAGTAGAGCAATTTCTCCACCAGCTGTGAGCCATCAAATCCCGGATAAGAAAGCGTAAAGTAGAAGCCATCGGCGATAGGTTCGTCCAGATCCATGTCATAAACAATACGAAATCCATACTTCTGAAACATGGCTTTCATGATTGTTGCCTTTTTCCCATACTCCCTTACTTCACTGATATAATTATAAGTGCCATCATTGACGGCCTTAAAAATTGCAGCAAGTGCATATTGTGCTGTGTGTGAAGCTCCAGCTGATAAGGCATAGAGTGCTCCATAAATCATTGCATGACCAAATTTTTCGGAGGAATAGTACCTCTTCAGGTCGGGGTATTTTCTATCGTACAGTCCGGGTGCTATAATCATCATCCCTATACGCTGACCTGCATAAGAGAATGCTTTAGAGCTGGATATCAGAAGTATGTAATTCTCGGTATACCTGGCAACGCTTGCTTGAAAAGGAGCTACTCCCGGTTTTGAAAGGTCTTTCCTGAAATCCATTCCGAAATAGGCCAGGTCCTCAATCACAGTAATATCATGTTTCATGGAGATCTCCCCGATAATCTTCAACTCCTCTTCGTTCAGGCATATCCATGATGGATTGTTGGGATTTGAATACAGGATGGAGGAATAATGCCCTTTTTCAATCTCCTCCTCCATTTTTTGGCGCAGCTTCCCTCCCCTGTAATCATATAGATCGAAGGATCCAAACTCATGTCCAAGCACCAAACATTGCTGCTTCTGTACAGGAAAACCCGGGTCCAGAAAGAGGGTTCCTGTCCGGTCCTTATCAGAGCGATTCACCACCATGAATGAAGCCATTCCTCCCATCATGGATCCCACCGTTGGAATACAGTGCATGGGCTCCACATCCACATCCATAAACATTTTCACAAACCTGGCTGCTTCCTTTTTCAAAGGAGCGATGCCCTCAATATTGGGATATTTGGAGGCTACTCCCTGTCGTAGTGCGATCATTTCGGCCTCTATTCCCACAAAAGTGGGATCCAGGCCAGGTACGCCCATTTCCATTCGTATATATTCCTCCCCGGTAATCCCTTCTATATCATTGACAATCTTTACAAGCTCCCTGATAGTTGCTTTCCCGGCAGGATGTATTCCAAAAGCATCTATCACTTCATTAACTACCTCTGAGGGGATTGGAGTTGTCTTCATATTCATCTCAATATTTTCTAACTTTTTTAAGCTTCTAACTTTTCTATCCGTATTCTTGAATCCACCACATGCAGCTGATCGCCACGTCCCATAAGGGGATTAAGGTCAAGCTCTGCAATAGACTCATTTTTGCTAAGGACAACAGAGAGCCTTACCAGGATCTCCTCAAATGCAGCAATATTGATTCCCGCCTGGCCACGCATACCTTCCAGCATTTTAAAGCCCTTCAGAGAGCGGATCATCCGTCCGGCCTCTACGCTGGACAAGGGGACCAGTCCACTAGCCATATCCTTCATCACTTCCACATAAATACCACCAAGGCCACAGAGAATAATGTGTCCAAACCCCGGTTCAAATATGGCCCCAACAAAGAGTTCAAGTCCCTCCAGCATTGGCTGCAGCAATACACCTGTTGCACCTTCAATTTTTAACATGCGCTGAAAATGCTCCATGAGATCAATATCATTGTCGATTCCCAGGGCCACCCCTCCCACATCCGATTTATGAACCGGTCCTATTACTTTCATAACCAGGGGAAATCCTGTTTGATGTGCCTGGCGGTCCAGTGATGCTTCATCGTTTACTATCCTCTCGCTTACCCGCAAAATACCGGCAGCATCAAGAATAAGCTGGATTACTTCGGGCTTTAGGTAGCCCTCATCGGACTGATCAATCAGCTCCCCGATGGCAGGGAGATCTATCCCCTCTGGTGCTGAAGTCTCTTCGGCGGGCAAGTCTGTTCCATGTACAAGAGTAAGTGCTGTGCCAAGCTGCACCTCATCCGGGAAATTGATGGTCCCGTGGGCCAGAAAGGCTTCTACCTCTTTGGCCGCGGTGGTCAGCGAAGGCAGAACCGGGTAAATGGGTTTGCTGCAGAGCTGCATCTTCTGAAAAAGCAGTTCATAAACATCAAAAACCGGGGCAAGACCGGGCGTTCCAAAAATGACCACAATGCCATCTATCTCAGGAAAGGAATGCTCACAATAATCAATACATTTCCCCAGCTGTTCCGCATTTCCGGTAGCCAGCATATCGATGGGATTTGATGCAGACGATCCCGGGAAGAGATGTGTAAGTAGCTCATCTGCCTTGGGACCCTCCAGTTTAGGAACATCCATGTCCCCCTTGGCCAGTTGATCGGTAAGCATGACAGCAGGCCCGCCGGCATGCGTAATAATGGCCAGATTCCTCCCTTTCAAAGGTGGATGTAGCATGACCGATGCCACTGTAGTCAGTTCCTCCCTGCCATAACACCGTACAATACCTGCCTTACGGAAAAGTGCATCAACAGCCATATCGGAACTGGCCATAGCACCGGTATGGGATGAAGCTGCCCTGCTGCCAGCATCGGTGGTCCCCGCCTTGATGGCAGCAATCTGACAACCTTTCCCAATTAGTGAGGTAGCATGCCTGAGTAATCGGCGCGGATCCTTAATGGTTTCAAAATAGAGCATCTTCACCCGGGAAGAGTGTTCCTCACTGTAGGTAAGATCCAGGTATTGTAATACATCTTCAACACCCAGCTGGGCTGAATTCCCCACTGAGAATACATGGTTAAATCTTAGCCCTTTCTGTAGTCCGGACTCCATAATAAATACTGCAGTGGCACCACTTCCGGAAATAAAATCACAGCCCTTAGGATCCAGCTGCGGTATGGGAAGTGTAAAGACACCCTGGTAGGCCGGGGTCATCACTCCAATACAGTTGGGGCCAATCAGGGCAGCATCATGCGTCTTGCAAATCTTAACTATTTCTTTCTCTATCTCTGCACCC
>QMPQ01000028.1 GCA_003648635.1 Bacteroidota bacterium
ATAGGCGATGAAAAATGAGAAGGGCAACATTCCCGTCATCGTTCCCGAAAGCTTGAAACTATCGGTCACATTGGGATTGATGGAACCCAGGATGTTGGTTAGAAAAGAGATGGCGAAAAAAACTAGGAAAATCAGGATTAGCAGGTAGAATGATCGTTTCATATTTGCAAGTTACTTATTTATGCCACTATAGTGCGCTCAGGGTTGAATCACTACCACCCAGTCCATATCGGGATCTGAAGGGGGCGTTCCTAAAGCTTGAAGACCATTCCCATTGATGGATGCTATACTACCCTGCTGCAACTCACCCCCGGATCGGGGATTAAACCACCTTACATTCATCGCAACACTTTGGTTTAGTCGTAGTTTTGCAACATCCGTTCCGGCAGGCAGATAGACCAGGTATGTCTCCCCCTCCCTGGCCAAACAGTATGCTCCAGGAGCATCCACCAGCTCATCCAAGCAGCTCATCTCTTCCAGGGGAAACTGCTTCATAAACCGGGTAGCCAGGGTCGACTGCACCCACCAGTTTTCCCGGCTCCTGAAATCCTCCAGGGCCAGGTCGTTGTGAGCGTAGCGGTAGCCAAAATACCACTCAACTCCGGCTCCTCCGGCCATAAGGGAACCCCAGAGGCAGTGGTTCCTCACAGTATCATGTTTTGGATCGTCTGCATCTGGCATAACCCCCATCCAGTGGGGACCGATCTCATCCATGCATACCACCCAGCGCTCTCCAACACCCTCAGACGCCTCTACCCAATACCTTATCCGTTCATGCACCCGAACCGGATTTGCTATCTGCATGGAAGGACCATCGATTGCTCCGGCACCCAGCATGGGCTCCAGGTACTTATCCTGGTATTCATCATCTGAATGGGTATGCAAAACGATGTTGCCGGGCCAGGACTGAAGGTTTCTCAGGTATGCAGCCATATCCAATTTCTGCTGATGGGTCTGACCCACAGGAGTCCAGTTGTGAGGCCCGTTCTCTTCCCCCAGGTTCCAGCTTACCCCAAGGTGGTGACCAAAGCGTGCCACCAGTTCGCGCAGATAGACCCTGCGTTGTACATCCGTATAGCCATTGTCAAGCAGCACCTCGTTCTCGGTCTCCTGAAGAACAAAATGGGCCATCATTCCCAGGCTTTCCATATGATCAAGGACCACTTCCCATTGATCCAGCTTACTGCAATCGAAGCGGTAGCGTTCGTTATGGTCGCTGTAGGGCCATACATCCTTGCCATCGCCCAGTATATTCATAGTTAGCATGTAAATGGAGTTCAGACCTGCAGAGTGCAAGTAATTCACTGCTCCAATAATCCCTTTTCCCTTTCCATCCTGCCAGGTGGGATCGCCTTCTTTCCAATCTGAAATATGTGCTTCATAGGCATGCAGCCCTTTTTTCGGATCTGCTTCTCCCTCTCTGACTTCATTTTTCAGGCTAAAGCGATAGGTCTGATCAAAATCCTCATATGCCAGGAAATTCTCCGGACTATCGGCCCCATTCTTTATCCAGAGCTCATCTGCTCCCTGAATTTTGAAATAGCCCTTTCCGCCGTTAACAATACGACCATGAGCCCTGAAATCAGCTCCGGTTTTATCAGATGCTCCAATCTCAAAAGTACCTTCAGTCCCATGTGCACCCACTGGCTCCCCGCTTACATTTCCATCCAGAATAGCGATGTTTTTCCCGTTTAGAAAAGAAACGGTATAGCTCCATGTTCCTGGTGCATTGGGTCTGAAATGAACCTTCCATATGGCTCCTTCTCTGGCCGAGGTCTCTCCTGCCTGTCCATCGGCAGCATAGAATCCGGGAACAGTGTATGAATCTGTTCCATTTTTAAAGGTGACATCCAGTTTGTAATCAAGAAAGGGGTTTTCAGCAGCATATTCCGAAGTCTCCGGCCCGTTTATCAACAGGGTCACTTTGTGCCATTGCTTTAATTCACCTTGAATGGAAATGTCTGATTTGGTGGCTGTCTGACATGAAAATGCAAACAGTGCCAATAGTAGAAATGCGGGGTACTTCATAGTTTATTTTTTAGGCTATGTTGGGTGGACCCGATTTAGGCCCGATTATAAATATAGGAAGGAATTGGAATAAGTCTAAAACTCTCCAAGCATCATTTTTTCAATGACTGTTGCTATCTCCTCCTGATCCATGGTCAGTTTGAGGTAGGAGTGATTTGAGTTCTCAGCTTGCTTCCAGGTATTTCCCCCTTTTTCGTCCGCAACACATACGCCGTCTGACACTTTATCCCAGTATGTACCTATCCCATTTCGTACGGCATACAATACTGCAGTTTGATCAAAGGTGGAATTATCCAGGATCGCTCCCTTGAAATTCTTTTTCATCCAGGGGGCATATTCACTGAAATACATAAATCCCACATAGAGTGGGGTATTGGGATCCATACGATTAATGGCTTCACCCGACTTTATGGCCACGCCCAATTCAAACCCGGAGAAAGTAACAGGGACCTTCAGCCTTGATAGCACATTTTGGGTAACACCTGGCATTGCTCCCGAAAAGTTCCATTCCCATTTTCCTTCTGGAAACCTTCCTCCCATCATCACAAATTCACGGACTTTCTGTTCAACCAGCTCCTCACCACTCAGCGGGGAAATGGAATCGCCACCTGATCCCAAAAGATTTTCAATATTCTTCAGCGGACCAACAGTAACAATAACCAGGCTATAGTCGTCACTTTCCGCTAATATTTTTCGATACAGAGCTACGGCATCAGGTATAATATGATGGTTAAGTGTATAATGAAACTTGTCCGCAATGGCTTTGCTGTAACTCGATTCGACAAACTGAACAGAGTCTTTTCGCGCACCAATAAGGATATCCGGATGCTTGTAGAACCTGTTCACCGCATCAATAGCCGATACAGCATATTGCTCGGTGGACCAACACATTATTGCTGCAAGTTCACACTCATTCTTATCAACAAAATGATGCAGCATGGCCAGGGCTCCAAGGTCATCGGCATCAATTCCAAAGTCTGTATCAAAGATTATCCTTGTCTGCGCCTGGGAAATAACTGAAAGAAAAAGAACTCCGATCAGTAGAAGTAATAATTTGTTTAGTTTCATCTCAGAAATTTAGAACCAATCACGTTCAATTCCAAATAATTCATAATTTGCAAGTCTATGAAAGCACTCAAGCAAAATATCCTGTGGATGGCAGTTATTCTGGCAGCCATTACTACTAAATCCCTGGCCCAGGAACACACTAATGAGCGGGCTCTTTGGTTCACCGATGCACGATTCGGAATGTTTATCCACTGGGGTGTCTACAGTGGCGCCGAGGGGATCTGGAAAGGTGAGAAACTGCGAAACGATAATGATTATGCCGAGTGGATTTATTACCGGAACCGGATCGCAAGGGACGAGTACGTCACCCTGCTCGACCGTTTCGACTGGGATCGCATCGATCCTGAACAGTGGGTGATACTGGCCAAAAACGCAGGGATGAAATATGTCACCATCACAGCCAAACACCATGATGGTTTCGCGTTGTGGGACAGCCAGGTGAGTGACTACGATGTTGCAGAGTTTACCAATCCTAAACGCGATATCATTAAGGAATTATCCGATGCCTGCACGAAACATGGACTTAAACTGGGACTCTATTATTCCCACTGGGTCGACTGGGAGCATCCAGATGCCTGGGACCACTCCAAGGAAATTTATGGCATCTCGGCGGAGGATTATGATCGTTACTGGCAGGGAAAGGTAATCCCCCAGATACGCGAACTGCTCTCCAACTACGGCGACATCGGGATGATTTGGTTCGACATGTGGATCCATCACTCACGTACCTGTGTGACAAAAGAACAGCTACTGCAATTGAAGGGTGTTATTCGCGAACTCCAGCCCAACTGCCTGGTCAATTCCCGGCTGGGATTATCCATCGAAGAGGACAGCGACATTGATTACAAAACACTGGGCGATAATCAGCTCGGCAGCAAGAAAGAGGAGTTCCCCTGGCAATCGCCTGCCACTGTAGCACACTCCTGGGGATTTCATGCTCAAGAAAAGCAATGGAAATCCACCACTACCCTGCTCCAGTCACTTATTGGCAATGTGAGCCTGAACGGCAACATGATGCTGAACATTGGTCCGCGTGCCAACGGTGATGTTCCCTACGAAATTGAGCAGCGACTGCTGTCCATGGGAGAATGGCTCTCAGTTAACGGTGAATCGATCTATGGGGCTCAGGCTTTCGACCTGGTGAGGTATCAACACGACTGGGGAAAGATCACCTGCAAACAGAACCCTGATGGTACTACCAGACTCTACCTGCATGTTTACAACTGGCCCTTAAGCCAAAAGCTCCCGGTAACAGGGATCATGGCTAAACCCGTGAAAGCCTACCTGCTGGCCAAGCCTGAAACTGCCCTTCCCTTCTCTTCCAATGGGGTAGTGACAGTACTTGATTTGCCAGCGAATAACCCTGATCCACTAGTATCAGTAGTGGTCCTGGAGTATGATTCCTATCCCTCCACCGTAGATGGCCTGGTGGCACAATCGGTTTATGGTGGCTACTCACTCACTCCCAAAAATGCTGCGGAATTAAAAGGCAATACATTGATTCGAACTCTGACCCGCAAGGGTACCGTTCCTTCACATATCGGGGTGAATGAAAAGAGCAGCTATCAATGGCGGATTTATATTAACAAAGCGATGACCCTGCAAACAGATATATCCTACGCTTACCAGGGAGAAGAGGGTCACGGAAAAATTTCCATAAGTTCCAGCCCAGGTTCTTTGTCAGCGAATTTCCAGGGCACCGGACGCACTGTGGGAGAGCCCAAAAGCAAATGGCAGATCGATAGTTACAACTCTCACCGCCTGGGGGAACTGGTATTCTCAGAACCCGGATATTATGATATTACCCTGGAAATCAAACCCGGGAAGGACGAAGATCTGAATTTTCAGTGGCTCTGGCTTGGGGCAGAATAGTCTGCTAAAATACCAGTGTGACCATGGTGCCTTCGCCGGGTACAGATTCGAGATTGATGGAGCCCTCATGCTTGTTCATAATCTGTCGTACCAGGCTCAAGCCAATCCCGGAACCCTGCTCTTTGGTAGAAAAGAAGGGCACAAAAACCTGGTCGATAAGCTCTTCAGCAATACCGGCTCCATTATCCTCCACCTTTACCAGCACACGTTTCCCACTCCTTTGTGCATGGATCGTAACACGTTTATCCGGCTGGGAATCGGAAAAAGAATCAAAAGAGTTCCTCAAGAGGTTCAGGAGGATCATCTCAAATTGCTGCGGATCTGCAAAAATCTCTGTCTCAGGCTCTTCTACCTCTATGGATAGTCGAATACCCCGCTCTTTGGCCTCATTCTCCGAAAGAAGCAGAATACCCCCCAGGGCCTCCCTGAGTCTAAGTTCCTTTCTCTTTGGAGGAGGAAGCAGGGACAGGCGCCTGTACTCTTCAATAAACTCCATCAGTCCTTTCCCTGTGCTTTCTATCATCCTGAGTCCGTCCGACAATTTTTTGGCTTCTTTCCCATCTTCAGGTTTTACTCTTCGTTGAAGCGATTTAGATAGGGAGAGCATTGGAGACACTGCATTCATGATCTCATGGGTCAGGACCCGGATAATTTTCTGCCAGGAATCGGACTCATTTTTATGAAGCTCCTCCTGAATATTCTGAAGTGAGAATAGTTTATATCGCTCCTCAAAGATCCTGACCTCCTTAAGCCGGATCGACAGGAGCTCTTCGCTATATAACCTGACCACCCTGGGACTTCCCGGTTTCAACTCATTGAAAGCAATCCAGAGTTTCTCATTGAGGGCTTTGATGTCGGCCATATGTAACAGATCATGATTGCCAACCAGATCCCTGGCGGTTTCGTTCAGGAACAGAACCTCCCCCCTGCTATTGAAACAAAATAGCCCTGGATCGGCTGAATTAATCACATGAATTAATATCCGGTCATCTTTTTCCTTTTCCAGCCTTCTGGCATTCATTGCTTGTTTAATTGAATTTGATTGTTCCTTCAATCTTCGAAACAGTGCCTTCCCTGTGCCAAATTGTATTTCGGGAGTTTCCTCCTTACCAATGGCATCAATAAACTGTTCAATCACCCGGGTGATGCCCAGCACGTACCTGGTAAGTAAAAATACCTGTAGGATGATCAGGAAGGTCCCCACCAGGAGTGTAAATAAGAATTCCACTCGCAATATTTCAGCAAACCAGATAAACAGAAAGATGGTGGCCATAAGAAAAGCAACTCGTGCCACTATGTTCCAGAAAAATATACGACTGTTCATGGCATTATCAGATTCCGTATGATTTCATCTTATTATAAAGTGTCGACCTCGCTACTCCAAGTTCACGTGCAGCTTTGGAGAGGTTGCCACCGTTTCGCTGAATGGAATCCCTGATGGAGATCTCTTCAAGTTGAGCAAGGGTGGGTCTTCTTATTTCATCAGGTGAATCTCTTTCAGAAGCACCAGGGAAGATATCGCCTGCCTCAATCTTTCTTCCATCGGCCATCAAAACTGCTCTTTCAACACTGTGTTGCAGTTGTCTTACATTGCCAGGCCATTGGTTTCTTTGTATGGCGTCCAGTGCTCCTGTAGAGAACCTTAGACCCGGCCGTTTATGCTTGGCCCGGTACTTTTCCAGAAAGTAATTCGCCAAATCAATAATGTCCTGCCCCCGCTCCCTTAATGGAGGAGCTGTAAGCTCAATGGTATTGATCCTGTAGTAAAGATCCTCTCTGAATAGGTTCTCAGATATCATAGCCCGAAGATCCTGGTTGGTGGCTGAGATCAACCTGAAATCTGCGGCCTGGGGTTTATTTGATCCAATTCTGTAAATCTCCCTGTTTTGAAGAACGTTGAGTAGCTTTGTCTGCATAGTGGGCTGCAGGTTCCCAATCTCATCCAGGAAGAGTGTCCCTCCCGAGGCAATCTCAATCCTTCCGGCTTTGTCGGTTTTGGCATCCGTAAATGCACCCCTGGTATGACCAAATAGTTCACTCTCGAACAAAGATTCGCTGATGGCACCCAGATCCACATGGACAAATACCTCATTGGAGCGACTCGAAGCCTGATGAATTTCCCTGGCGATAAGCTCCTTCCCGGTACCGTTCTCACCCAACACCAGAACATTTGAATCGGAAGGAGCCACCTTTCGGATGGTCTCCTGCACCCGGTACATTTCAGATGACTTTCCATATAACTTCTCATGACCTGCGTCAATGTAATGACTCAGGTGATCCTGTTTTGATTTTAACTGCCTTACTTTCTTCCTGGACTCTTTTAGCATGATTCCTGATCGGACCGTAGCCACAAGTTTGTCATTGTCCCATGGCTTTGCAATGAAATCAGTGGCACCACTTTTCATGGCCTCTATGGCAAGATCCATCTCTCCATAAGCTGTTATCATAAGGACTACGGCATCGGAATCATCCTGCAGAATACGCTTCAGCCAGGTGATTCCCTCCTGTCCATCGGTGGACCCCCTGCTAAAATTCATGTCCATGATGATCACATCAATCTCCTGGGTCTCTATAATCCCGGGGATCAAGCCGGGCGACTTAATGCCAATCACCTTCTCTACTTCGTATTCAAGAAGCTGAGCCAGTGCGGAAAGGACCGCCTGATTATCATCTACAATAAGTACACTATTCTTCAAGTTGTCCTATTTTAATACACTTTACCCAGGTAAGTTATAAAATTGTAAGTAAACGTCCAACTTTGAGTCACTTTATAATTAAGAGCATAGAATGGAATCTTCGTAATTCAAATTATATCAGTATATTACACTGAATGGCACTACATTTGGATTATTGGCAGAAACCTTAGCTATGAGTTTCTCACATTTCAGAATGATCCTGCGGATCATGATTCAGAACCGAAGGTCCACCCTTATCAATTTCCTGGGACTGATACTCGGATTAACATCTTTTGTGGTGGTGTTCAGCTGGATCAGAACCGAATACTCGGTGGACAGATTTCATGAGCATAAAAAACAGCTCTTTCATCTGGTTATTCTCTTTCCCGACGGCACACTTGACTCCAATACACCCTACGCACTGGCCCCGGTGATGAAAAATACCTTTCCGGAGGTGGTCAATTATTCAAGGATAGTCAGGCTGGAAACGCAGACAAATTCCTCTTTCGATTTTTTTCCGGAGGATCCCGACAATGAACCTGTATACGAAACAAAGGTGGCCCGTGTTGATACAGGCTTCTTTAAAATGTTCTCTTTTGACCCAGTGCACGGGGTCGGACAGTACAATATGGAGCGTCCCGATGGCGTAGTGCTGAGTAAGGAACTTTCAGTAAAATATTTCAAGGATGAGAACCCGGTGGGCAAGCAAATCCTTATGAACGCAAGAGAATTGTTGGAGGTCACAGCAGTGGTTGACATACCCGAGAATTCTCAATTCAAGTACGATATCTTCCTGCCTGTTCAGACTAGCATTAACAATAGCTGGACCTGGAGAGATCCCTCCTATGTAAGTTTACAAGCAGGTGTAGATAAAAAAGCATTTGAAAGCAAGCTCCTTACCTATTTCAATGAAACCATCCCCGGCGAACTGCCCGGAAACCACCAGTTAAAGCTGCTCCCTATTGAAAAATCCAACCTTGCTTTCGGAAAAAGAAAGGAATTCTTTCTATTCTCCTGCATTGCCTTTATGATCCTGGTGATTGTGGCCATCAATTACATGAATCTATCCACTGCCAACTATACAAAACGGATCAGAGAGATGGGGATGCGCAAGATCATAGGTGCCACTCCCCGGGTCCTCCAGAAGCAATTATTTGCGGAGACCCTAATTCAGACCACTGCTGCCATGTTCCTGGCGCTCTTCCTGGCAGAGTTGCTGCTTCCCCGTTTAAGTTTGCTGTTCAACACCACAGTTCAGATAGGATATAAAGAAAATCCGCTTATATTAATTGGTTTCGTCCTCCTCATACTCTTTTTCAGCCTCATATCCGTAAGCTATCCGGCGCTGGTTTTTACTCAGGGGTATCCCTCAGCAATCATGAGGGAAAGTAATGTAAAGGGACGCAACAGGTCGAATGTGCTGGTGATAACCACCATTCTTCAGTTTACCATATCCATCTGCCTCCTGATCTCAACCATGGTCGTAATTAAACAGGTTCAGTTTTCAAAAAGAATCCCCCCTGGTGTGAATGTGGAGCATGTTATCAAGGTCCCACTGAATCCGCAGCTGGGCAGTCAGTTGTCAACTTTCATTAACGAGGTGGAAACCCATTCGGCAGTACTTGAGGTCACCGCAGGGCAGATGAATCCCATCAATGAAGATTATAAGACCTCTATTGACTGGACCGGAAGGGACCCGGACACCCATCCACTGGTCAGATATTCCATTTGTTTCTCCAACTTCCCATCCTTTTTTGGACATGAGATCATTTATGGACGTTTATTTTCCGACAGCATCGGGGCTGATCTATCCAGGTACCTGGTCAACGAGGCAGCATGTAAATTGCTTGGAAAGGAAAACCCTGTGGGGGAGGAAATAAATATGTGGGGAGTGGAGGGAGAGATTATCGGGGTATTCAGGAACTACCACCACATTTCTGTACACTCCGAGATCTTACCGCATGTGGTAAATATAAATCCGCTTAACTATAGAAACCTCCGTTACCTGTTCATCAGGATCGGACCGGAGAACCAGGCAGAAACCATTGACTATATCAAGGAGACCTTCATGAAATTCGCAGGTGATTTTCCATTCACACATGAGTTCCTGCTAGATGAAGTGGATCATATGTACGCAAAGGATATCAGGTTGGCCAGGATTCTGGCTTCATTTGCCTTCCTGGCTCTGCTTATATCCTGCCTGGGTATATATGGCCTTGCACGTTACTCCATTGAGAAAAAAGCAAGGGATCTGACCATAAGAAGGGTCTTCGGAGCATCATTTCAAACCATCGTTCTGCTGGCCAATGTGGATATACTCAAGCGAATCGGAATAGCAGTGGTGCTTGCTATCCCCTTGTCCTTCTTCCTGCTGGAACGATGGTTGCGGTCTTTTTCATTCCGGACCGATCTCTCCTGGGAGATTTTTATGCTGGGTGGAGCACTGGGGATCATCATCACCATTACAGCTACCATGTTAGGCATATGGAGATCCCTGCAGCAGAAACCCACCGAGATTCTGAATCAGGTTTAAAGCCTATTGGGTTTGGATGGTATAAATAAAAACTCCCGGCGCTTCCTTCTTGGAAACGCCAGGAGTATGTTCACTGACATATTTTATAATCCCGCCGACTACTGCTTAGACAAATTAAGCTCGATGATGATTGTGGCAGTAAATTCATTCATGTCCTCACCGAGACTAATCTCCATCTCCTCTTCCCAGACAACCAGAGCAGCTGAACTGTTCAGGCTCTCGACGGTTAAGGGATCATCATCCTGCGTCTCACCGGTAATGGTCATGTACAACAAGTCCGATTCCAGTTTCCATGTGCCGCTCTCCTCAAGCTCGGATTGATGCATCAGGTAGGAATAATCTTCATTGAAAGCAATCGTCCCACCACCAATTTCGATAAATTCGGAAGTGTATTCGTCAACAAGTTGCTGTGCAGCTTCTTGCCCAAATTGGAGGGTGCTTATTAGAAAGTCAAAAAGACTTAGAGGTCCCACCTTAATATCGACAGATGCCTGTCCGATGTCCCAGATGCCGATCAGATCAGCTTCAATGATTTCCTCCTTCTTTTCACAGGAGCTTACAAGTAAAACTGAGGTAATAAGGGTTAAAAGAATGACGTTATTTACAAATAATTTTCTCATGGCTTAAGAATTTAGGTTTACACGCTTATACTCCCGTTTGACAAAAAAAGTTATGATTAAGTTGCTTCACCCTGGAATTTCATTCACTATGATGACATTTTTCACAAACAATTCTATATCCCCTTTGTTAATCTGTTCGAAATGACTACACAGGATACTAACAGCGATCAAACCCCAAAGGTCAGGACCATCAGGGACCTGGCCAACACGCCCTTCAAAAGGGCGATGCTGGGGGTTCAAGTGCTTAGCTATGTGTTGATTGTGGGATCACCTCTTATTGGGGGTGCAATAGGCAGGTCACTTGGATTGAAGGCAGCGCAAACGGGCGGAATCATACTGGGAGTTTTTATTGCCGGGGAGGTCCTGTTTTATGCATCCCTGGCCTTTCTTGGGAAAGAAGTGGTCCTGCTGATCAGGGACAAAATGAAAGGGTGGTTCAAAAGGCGTAAAAGATCAAAGCAGTAGTTCATTTGTAGAAATTTCGTAGTTTTATCGCACTATGAAAAACTTAGCTATCACAATTTCGATTCTCCTTCTAGGGCTTATACAGGCTTGCCAACAGGAGACTATCCAAGAAAATGCGCAGTGGCGGGGCGCCAATCGCGATGGAATTTTTCACGAAACAGACCTGCTTGACCAGTGGCCAGATGAAGGTCCCGAACTTCTTTGGGTCTTTGAAGGACTTGGTCAGGGCTTTGCCGCCCCGGCTGTGACTACAGAAGGACTATTTGTGAACGGTGAGCAAGAGGGTAACAGCTACCTCTTCGCCATTGATCTGGAGGGAAAACTACTCTGGAAATCACCCAATGGGAAGGAGTTTCTGGGCGAAGGTTTCTCAAGCACCTATCCGGGAGCCAGGGCCACCCCCACCGTTTATGGAAAGCTGGTTTATACCACGTCCGGAGAAGGTCAGATTGCTTGCTTTGAAAGCTCCACAGGCCAGGAAAAATGGTCAGTGAGCATCGTAGATTATCTGGATGGCATAGTGGGCGAGTTTGGTTATTCAGAATCGGTGGCGATAGACGAAGAACATGTTTACTGCTTCCCTGGTGGTGCCAGCACAAACATGGCAGCGCTGGACAGGTTTACTGGAAAGATTGCCTGGACGCAGTCAGCGCACAGAGACACCTTTGCCTATGGTTCTCCGGTACTGATTGACCTCAGTGATCGGAAGATCCTTATGAACACCTCTCGTCATCACCTGATTACAGTGGATCGAAGCAATGGGAATCTACTTGCTTCCTATGAATTGGAAGGCTATGAATACGATGGTGAGCATTGTAACACTCCCGTTTATGCTGATGGCCTTATCTACTATGTGGCCAACGATGTACCCGGACAGGGTGCTATCAAGCTGAAGCTGTCAGATGATGGGGAAAATATCACGGAGCTGTGGCGCAACAATGAGGTAATGAATAATTTCGGGGGACTGATAGCTGTGAATGGGCATCTTTTTACTACCATAAAAGGAAACAAGCTGGTGGCCCTTGATCCGGATAACGGAAGTGTAGTGGACTCGCTTAAGGTGGCCACCGGGAGCATTATCTATACCGATAATAAATTTATTATCTACGGAAACAACGGCACCATCAACCTGGTAAACTACGAACAGGAACAACTTGAACCAGCAGGTCAACTGAAGGTTAAGGAAGGAAGCGGTCACCATTTCTCACACCCCGTTGTTGCCAATGGTGTGATGTATATCAGGCATGGCAATGCCCTGATGGCTTACCGCATAAAATAAAAGATGGTGCCTTCAGCCTTTTACGGCCATGGCACCATCTTAGGCAAGGTACGGATCTACCTCTTACCTTATGAGATTAAAATTTTACAAACTCTACCCTCCGGTTATTGGCGCGCCCTTCGGGTACATTGTTGTCATCCATGGGCATACTCTCTCCAAGACCTTTTGAAGTGAGACGATCTCCGTTAATACCCATTTCAATGAGGGTGTTCATCACACGCTCTGCACGGTCGGCCGATAGCGTCATATTGCTGGCATCGTCTCCCACGTTATCGGTGTGTCCCTCCACACTAAACTTCAGTTCCGGGTACTTCTCCATCAATTCATAGATCTCGTTGATCACGCCCATGGATTCCGGCTTCAGGGTGGATTTTCCCGTATCGAAACGAATTCCAGTGGCTACGATCTTGCCATCCTGCATCACGCGGTCATAATACTTTACTCCCCCTTCGGCAATCCTCACATTCTTCACATAGAAGAGGCGCTCATTATTCGCATGATAGGTATAGAGCGTAATCCCCTTGGGATCAAAGTCGATCCGGGGAAGGTTGATGAGCCTTGTCTCATCCATATAGGCTTTTAGCTTACCATTGGTATAGGCCACCGAAACATGCATCCATCTTCTTTCAGCCAGATTTTTCTTGTCCGGGTGATCGCTGCTGGATCTCCCAAAATCCATGTTGTAGTGATTGATCTCCAAATCAGTATAGCCGGTAGGACTTCTCGATTCCTGGTTTTTTCTATCGTAGAGAAACAGCACAAAGTTAGAACTGCTGCAATATAGATCAAACTCTACGGTAAAAACATCGGGAAGATAATCCTCTTTGGCCTCTTTAAAATAAGGAACAATGGCCGGTGTCCCATCCCTGAACATGATCACATTCTCTCCGCCAAACTCGGCTACCTCCACATTTCCTGTTACAAGATCCCACCTCGAAGGGAACTCTCCATTCTCCTCCCCCACCAGGTCGTCCTCAAAGATCACCCGATCGCCCGGCACAAAGTCATATTTCGACCACTTGAGCTCTGGCTTGGCCTCCTGTATCTGTGCCCCGGCCTGCTGCTCCTGGCCTGTCACCTCGCCCTGCTGTTGAGCGGGCTCTTGTTGCGCTGGCTGTTCAGCTGGCGGGGTCTCCTTTTTTTTCTTCTTACCAAAGAGCTTATCAATGTTCCTGTTGATTACCTTATGGCTCTCTCTCTTGATCTTCTCAGTTGGATTCTCCTGAGAGCAGACTGGCTGAACCACCATCAGGGCCGCAATAGCAAGCCCCAATGCAATGAATTGTGTTTTCATGATAGATCCGTTTTAAAATTTCTATCAAGTTAAAGGATCTGCAAAGGCAAGGGTATCCCATGTTTGTGGGATATGGGTAAGAGGTGATGTGACTTGCCTTTTCCTGTCGGCATGAAAGTGCTCCATCACTTTCCGTGCAATGGGAGGAGACATCATCGACCCTCCACTGTGAGTAATTTATCTTTTCGAAAGCTCGCGAATATCAATTCTTCCTCCTCGGGTTGGATTATTGCTATAACTTCTTTTTGGTTTAATAATTCTAAAAAGAACAAGCAGCCCGATAACAACAAATAGCAGCATACCTCCGGCCAAAGCAACATCACCCGACCTTACTCCGGGTATCAGTGCCGCTGAATCGGGAAGCTCGGGGTCATAAAAAACATCCACGGTTTTCCCCACAGGGTATTCCTGAACAAGCTTTTTTGCTGCCGACATATTACTATTCGAGCTTGAGCTGTTCACACCAATATTATAAGAGATGTGCTCTTTCCCTTCAAGCTGGTACGTGTACATTATTACTGCACCATATTGAGTCTTACCGTCTTTCATCCAGCTATCAACTTCCGATTTTGTTATAGTGCCGCTTGTCATTGGCCAGCTTTTCGACTCGTAAGCATATTTTAAAGACGGCAAGCCAAAGAAATAAAACATAAGCCCTCCCGCCAGCGTGAAAATAATCCCAAAAAATGTCGCATTTGATTTGCGGGGTCTTTTCTCCGATTGCGTTACTCCTTGGTCCATATCCGTGTATTTAAATTAAGGTCATCAACAATTCCGGTAAGTAGTATCAGGAAGCGGATATTCTCTTCAATAAAATTGTAATCGACAATGGATTTAAAAAGCCTTGTTTCGAAAAGGTTCTTGTCCATTTTTATGGCGATATACACTTTTGAGTCCCGGAACGAGAGGTAAACCTTTGTGTTCCATTTTCGTTTGAATTCTACGATGCGTTGCATTAATGAGGGAGACAGGATGTAACGCGCTTCCACTTGGTCGTCGGCATACACACAGAACTCTTTTTCAAACTCAGGGTCTTCGAGTTTTATCAGCTCGCCCCTCGACGAAAAGGCTTGCAGGTTTTGCCCTAATTTTCCAAGCATTTTCTCAGCGGTGTCAGGCAAAACAAGGGTGTGTCCAATAAAATTCTTATTGAAATCGGCCACAAAAAATACCCCTTTGAAAATGGTGGTGTAATGTTCTTTCTGTTTCGAACCGGTTCCGCTTGTGGTTTTATGCTTGCCCACTACTTCCGAAAATTCGATGACTGTTTTTCCAATCTTTCCTTTAAAATGATCTTCGCCGGTGAAATTGTTGCAGAATTTCTGAAAAATAGCGCTATTGGTAAACTCTTCGCGCGAAACAAAGCCCTTGGGGGAATAAACCAGGTTTTCATCCACAAAGGCCGCTATTTTAAGAACAATTTTATTTTTGAAGTTCAGCCTGTATTTTTTACTGCTTACGCTCATGATAACAAAAGCGAGTACACCAATCAATATCTGAAAATAGGATGTTGCGCTTCCCCTGAACCTCCCGATTATAACAATCAGGATTACTGCAATCAGCCCAATCAGTAACACGCGGCGGTCAACCTGCTTCCTTTCCTTGTCGAGGACTTTTAATTCGGGAAGCAGTTTTGCATCGTAAAATTCTTTGAAGTTTGTGTAGGAACTCATGATTCAAACAGATTTTTAGCATTTACATTTTGTCGCTCCACCTCGGGGATTTCGAAAAGTGTCCGTCGCTTATAACCCATCATACCAGCCATTATATTCGATGGAAAGGTTTCCACTTTGTTGTTAAAAGTGGTAACGGCAGCGTTAAAAGCCCTTCGCGATGCGGAAATCTGTTCTTCTGCCTCGTTCCATGCACCTTGCAGTTGCAGGAAGTTCTGGCTGGCTTTCAAATCAGGATAGTTTTCAACGGCAACCATTATCCCTGAAATTCCCTTAGATATTTTATTTTCGAGGGCAACCCGTTCGTCATCACTTATTTCGCCCGAAACGGCCTGAGCGCGTAGAGCTGTGAGTTCGGTAAGCAGGCTTTTTTCGTGTTTCATGTAGCTTTTTACGGTCTCCACAAGGTTCGGTATTAGATCGTACCTCTTTTTCAGCATTACATCGACCGAGGAAAATGCATTCTCTACATCATTTTTCCTGCGTACAAGCGAGTTGTAGAGGCCAATTGATAACAGAAACAGAACTGCAAAAATTCCAATTGCATAAATCATATTTGGTTGTTTTTAAGTGTTTATTTTGCGCCGTTTGCTTTAAGAAGCTCTACTATAACATCATTTTCGCTTTCTTTCCAAATTAATCTGTCCTGAAATTTTTACTGTTGCGTCCGGGCATTTTCCGGAATAGAAATTACCTCGTGTGTTTTCAGTCATATCAACTGATGCATTTATGATATCACTACCATCCTTCCCTCGGGTAAAAGTACCTTTCATCTCAACACCCATTGGTATTGCAATAGGTATTTCAATAGTGTTTGACCCACTGTCTTCTTCATTTTTCTTCAGGCAGACATTATAACTTTTACGCTCGAAAGTTTTTGTTATAAGATCTTTTTTTGTGATGTCAAGAAGTATTTCAATGCGAATGCGGATAGGGATGACATTGTTGTTCTGATCTCCCTGAACCATACCAACCATCTGACCTTTGAGTGTTTGCACAGCAGCCATATCCCCACTCTGTGCAGCTTCCATCATCTGCTTTTGCAAATTTTGCATTGCTTCCTTGTTAAGTTCTATATCTTTGACAATGAGTAGGTTAATGTTTTCTTTTTTTATAGTACGAGAAGCCTGACCGGATGATGTTTCATGTTTAGTACTCCAATTTCCTGGTGAAACCCAAATATGAGAAAATTCCCATTCTCCTCCCGATTCATTATAACACTCTGTTTTTTTTGCTCGGGTAGCCGTAAAATGATCTTCGTTCATCATACAGTGCATTTCACCTGAAGCTTCACTAATCAAACGGGTTCCCGGTATTGAAGGATTTACGGCAAGATCAAAATCATTCATACCTATGGTTACGTTGACTCTTTGTGTATTTTCATCATTTGCTCTTATTTCTTCATGTCTGATTTCGCTGGCTTGTTCTTGCACATTGCATTGAAAACGTTTTGTAACATCAATATTAAAGGATCCATTCCAGGCATATTCATTTGACATAACATTTACATATGATGATCCTGAAACAACATCCGGATAATTTACCGGCTGGTAACTGGCTGTTATTATAATTTTTTTATCCTTTTTGCCTGCTTTATACCTCAAATGCACCTCTCCTTTTTCATTTGTATTGTAATTTCCTTTTGGAGAGATACTACCATCTACCAAACCCTTAATGTTAATATCTAATATTCTGCCAGATATTGGTTCTTTGTTCCCATTGGGATTAACTTCGTTAAAACGTACCACGATATTTGCGATTTCATCCGTATAGATTTGATACTTGTCGGGAACAACTTTAATTTCCAATCCTTTAACAATGATCTTACCTTCTGTGTAAATCTCTGATTGTGAGCTAATGCCGCAAGTTCCAATACTGATCTTTTGTTCAAGGGGCTCTATCCCTTTGATTACTTTATAAATCCCGTTTGCATTCAGATTTTTATTGATAATAATAACCATATGTCCTTTATAATGAGTTGGATCAAGGCACTTATAGCTTTCCAATTTAAAGCGGTCCAGTTCATCTTCAAAATAGACAGGTTGACTATGTCCCTTATAAAAAACATATTGTCCCTTGCAGTTTTTCACTTTCACTGTCACTTTCATTTCCCTGGATTTTTCATCCAAAAGCGAAATAAATGGTTTATCATAACTAATTTCCATCTCAGGTTCTCTGGCAGGTGCAAGCCGCTTGTTCTCATGTGCTTCGATTATATTTGTGAGTCGCCAGAATTTTTGGGATTGCTTTTGTATTACCCCTTGTAATTCTAAGTCGGAGGAAAGATTAATATCAATTAGCCATTGAAGACAAGGTACGCATGGGGAGTTAACTACCAGCGAAGAACTCATCCAGAAGGCGGTTTCCTGCTCATACTCCGTATCTGTGTATTCTGTCATTTCATATCCGGTAAAATCCTGGATATATACCACAGAATCCGCATGAACAAGAATTTCTCCGTCAATTGCAGTCAGGTGTAAAGTATAACGAAAAGTATAATCAGGATCTGAAGTTTTACCGTTCCTCGCTGAAAAAAAATCAATCTCCGGCGAATTGACTTGTAAAACCTCAATTACCCGGGCGTCAATATCATCCAGCCAGGCTTGTGTCGACTGTTCACCATATTTAGTATTCAGGTGATTTATTACCAGATCACCCAATTCAATAAAGTAGACACCTACTTTAGTTTTATTGCAGTCTGACTCTTGTCCATATGTGTATATAAATTGAAAACACAATAAAACTATGAAAAGTGCAATGTGCTTTCTCATGTTAGTTTTTGATAAAATTTCATTATACTTTTATTTATTAGGCATTATACCGCCCATTTCCATAATCTGATAACCTTCAGGAATAGAAAAGCTATTTGCATCGGGTGTCCATGGTTTAATATCTTTTAATTCCATTCCCGATCCTTCAGAACCATCAATATGATTTATCATTTTAATTGGGAACTTATACTTGTCGGAGTTCCAGATGGTAATCATTTTCTGGTTTGCCTTTCCATACTCGTCGCCCGATATATTCCACAATTCCGATTTTGTACATTCAATGCCATTAATAATTTCTTTTCCAATCTCTTTTAAAGTCCCGTCTTTTTGATAATGCTCGTATGATTTAATCGGATCGTTTCCCATACTCATGGGGCTTTCAGCAGGGCTTTTCATAGCCATCTTTTGCTGCGGCATAAGAATAATTACATCGGGAGAATCATTTTTCACAATAACAACGCCTTCCTGACCATCTTCATTAAATTCGTAGCGATAGCCTTCATCAGATGAATAAACTGTAAAAGCGCGTTCTTTACCCATGGAATTAAATACCATTTTTGCTTTGAACTGGGCCGATAACGGCAGCACAAACAAAATTGCAATAATAAAGGAGATTAATTTTTTCATAGATCCATTTTTAAATTTCAATCAAGTTAACGGATCATGCTGGGCGGGGGTATCCCATGTTTGTGGGATATGGAGTAAAAGATCAGGGATTGCTTAATGATAGGCTATTCTAAATTTCGCCAGTAAGTGATTTGCGAATCACATCCGCCTTGCAGTGCACATGAAGTTTCTTATAGATGTTTTTGATGTGAGACCGGACTGTCTCTATGGAGATGGAGGAACTGTTGGCAATCATCTTATAACTCAGACCATCCACCAGGCCTTGTACAATTTCCTTCTCTTTATCAGTAAGCGGTGAAGTGACCTGCTTCTTTCGGCCCGTATGAAAATGTTCCATTACCTTTCGTGCAATGGGGGGAGACATCATCGACCCTCCGGCGTGAATAGTCTCAATGGCCTGTTTCATATCGGGAAAAGAGGTGTTCTTCAACAAATATCCTGATGCACCAGCACAAAGCGATTCAAAGATCTTATGCGAATCGATGTAGACCGTAAACATGATAATGCTTACTCCCGTATATTTTTCGGTAATGAGCTTCATTCCACTGATCCCCGACATGCCGGGAAGCCCTATATCCATCAGGATCACATCTGGCAGGGTCTCTTCATTAAGTATAGCAAAAAAGTGTTCAACAGACGATTTGGCTGCGGTACAAACCATATTCTCCTGGCTATCCAGATACTCTTTAACCCCTTCCCGGATCACATCATCATCCTCAACGATGGCTACATTTATCATGCTTAAAGATTATATAATTTGAATCAGCTTATAAATACCATATTCATGTGATATTTCTCTTATAGCCCCTTCATTTTCAATTCAATCACACAAGCCCCGGATGTGCTCATCTCCAGTAAGGCCCCTATTCTGCGGGCCCTCATCTTCATGTTTTTGAGTCCATTCCCTCTTTTTATAGCTTCTGGATTATAACCGCATCCATTATCAGAGATGACCATATGAAACAGCGAATCACTATTATCCAGACGAATATCCACACTGTCGGCACCTGAATGTCTGGCAATGTTGTGTATGGCCTCCTTAAAAATATAATAAAGGTTCTGCCTCACTTCTACTTTTATTGGCCTCCTGTTATCCATCCCTTTTTGTCTGAATGAAACACTGATATCTTTTTCAGAAAGCATACTATGGGTCAAATCCTGCATATGTCCCAGAAAATCACCCATACTATCATTCCGCGCATCGATGGACCATACAATATCACTCATGGTAGAGATGGTATCGCGACTCAGTTCGTCGATCTTTTCTGTCGACTGTTGAATCCTTTCCGCATCCTGACCGGCCAGAATCTGTTGCGAATGGACACTGATCCTCGTCAATGCCGATCCAATGTCATCATGCAGATCGCTGGCAATTTGAGTCCTCAGGCGCTCTATCTCTCTGACCCGCCTGATGCGGTAAAGGTGAATGGCATAGAAAGCCATTAATCCTGCGACAATCAGCAATCCTCTGAACCACCATCTTTGCCAGAAGGGCGGTGTAATCACCACCATTATGCTGATCTCATGATCGCTCCAGCGACCATCACTATTGGTCCCCCTTACTCTGAAAAGGTAGTCCCCCGGATCAATCTTGGTGTAACTGACAAAATTACGCTCTCCCGATACAATCCAGTCCTCATCAATCCCGTCCATTTTATACATAAACCTGTTCTTCTGCGGATCAGAATAGTCCATGGAGGCAAACTCAAAGGAGAAGAAATTCTGCTTGTACGATAGTGCAATTTGCTCCATGGTGTTCAACTCAATGCCCTCATAGAGCTGCTCATTGAGCACAGCAAAAGAGGTGAGAGCTACAGAAGTTTCAAAGCTGCTTTCATAAACACTATCCGGATGAAATACCAGCAATCCACCAATCCCCCCAAAGGCAAACATTCCATTTCTGAGCTTCAGGAATGCACCTGCATTGTATTCATTTCCCGGGAGACCATCTCTGTGGGTGTAATGCATAAAGGAACCATCAGCCGGATTATACCTGGAGATACCTGAATTGGAACTAATCCATTGCTTCTCCTTAGGGTCAAATAGCACTCCATATACGGAGCGGCTGGGAAGTTCCGTATTGACTCCAGCCGGAGTAAAACCATTTTCGGGCCGATCGGGATCAAAGGATGCCATCCCGTTGGCTGTGCCTACCCAGATTATCCTTGCCGAATCATTTACCTGCTCAAAGATGGAGTGGACAATATTGTCAGGAATGGATCCCGGCTCCGTATCATCGCTCAGATATCTGATAAATCGTTCGCCCTCGGGATTGAATCTGTTTAAGCCTGCTCCCCAGGTACCAAGCCAGATATCACCCCGACTGTCCTTAAAAATACGCAAAAGATAATTGCCTGAAAGAGAAGCTGGATCCGTCGCATCAAAGCGAAAACGCCGGTAGTAGTCCTCTTCGCTATTATAAAGAATAATCCCATCATCTGATGTGGCAATCCAGATTTGACCTGTCCTATCCACCACAATCCCACTAATATAATCCAGGCCTGCCGTTTCTACCAGGTCCTTTTTCTCCCTGAAATGCTTCCAGGAGCCAGATCTTGGATCCAATCGGTTCAATCCACCCCCATTGGTGGAGATCCAGATATTCCCTTCAGGGTCTTCTGCAATATCACTCACACTGTTGCTGCTAATGCTATTGGGATCCTCTCTTTGGTGCCTGTACCAGCTCACTTCTCCAGATTCCGGATGAAGGCTGACGACTCCGTTCCCGTTAGTACCTGCCCATATCGAGCCCTTTTGATCTTCATAGATAGCATAAACAGACAAGCCCTCCAGCTGCTCCTTCAACATAGCAAGCTTTCCTGAGGGTTCAAACCGGAGCAGAGCGGGATTGAAAAGATTCAAACCACCGGCTCCAACCCACAACACTCCTCCACGATCGGAAAACACTGAATAAACATTATCTGAAGCAATGGAACCCAGGTCAGAAGAGCTATTGTTGAACCTGGTAATGGTGCTATCTTCCAGGTCAAAACGGTTCAAGCCCCTGGATACAGTACCGATCCACAGTGAACCATCCGCCAGTAACTCTATGGAGGCAATATCGTTGCTGCTCAAAGAACCCGCATCATCCGGATCATGCACCTTACGTTTAAAACTATTCCTGTCTCTGTCATATAAATTTAATCCCCCTCCCAGGGTCCCGATCCACATATTACCCTCCTGGTCCTCCTGAAAGGATGTGATCCGGTTGCTGCTGATGGAAGCGGGATCATCAGGATCATGAAAAAAGCTCTCAAAAACCGCTAAACTATCCTGACCAATCCTGCACTTCCAGAGTCCGTTCCATGTTCCGATCCAGACAGTTCCCTTGAGGTCAATATAGAGCTTCCGTACAAAATCGCCAGGATAATTCTGATCCGGATCTTCAGCATTCCTGTATCTTGTAAAAGTACCTGTTGCCGGATCCAGAACATTCAGTCCGCCACCCCAAATACCTATCCAAATCTGATCTTTACTATCCCTGGCAAGGGATGCCGGCCGGGTTCCACTTATAGATCTTTGATCGGAAGAGTCCGGCAGAAATCTTTGAAAGGCTCCTAAAGAGCGATCATACTTAGTAAGGCCATTCCAGGTAGCAATCCATAGATTATGGGAATCATCCTCAACTACATCCCAAATCCAGTTATGTGAAAGTGATGTAGAATCTTCCGGAACGCTTCTGTAGGTCAAGAACTCATATCCGTCGTAACAGTTGAGCCCATCCTGGGTGCCAAACCACATAAATCCATAATAGTCCTGGTAGATGCAGTTAATGGTATTTTGTGATAAGCCATCTTCTACTGTCAGATGTCTGAAAGACACATCCTGTGCCTTCAGGGGAAAAAAGCAGCTTAGTACCAAGCTTACCAGGACAGTTCTGGTTGCCATGAGAAATAGAATATAGACTCAATTTAGCGATTCCGTATCACTTGAGCCATATTCACCATTAAATTTTTCCTGTTGTTTAGCTCTTATCGGTACCTTTCTGGCCCCACCGAAAACTCTGTGATAAGCTTACCATTCCGGCCCCGGTAATTAAAGACAAAGGTAATACTGCTATCGCGATGCATCCTCAGATCAGGATTTGATCGTACATTATCTATAATTCCGGCAAGAAGAAATGCATTGAAAGCGCTCGGATTGATTCCGCTGCTTTCCTTGTTTGGAAGGGTATAGTAATAGATTAGTTGATCCTCCTGGCTTAGTAAAACACTATCCAGCCTTGTCTCCGGATCGATCACTTCAGGGCATCTGTCATTGATAAATGCAGTAGCTGAGGCCAGAGTACGGGGTTTCTCTGAAATTATCTCCTCTGGAGATGTTTTCCCTGTACAGCCTGTCTGAAGTATCATACAGAGGGATAGCCCCATAAGGGCATAAAGTAAACCTGTGTTTTTCATATGGGCAGCCAAGATAGAGCTTTATTGCTTCACAGCCTCATTAATCCCGGGAGAAACACCTGATTTTTTAACTAGCTTTACAGATCAAATAAAAGATCCTATCATGAAGAACCTGACTGTAAAATCCCTTTTTATATTACTTGCGTTTATCACCTTTGCCCTGTCGTGCACGAACCCATCACCAAAAGGAAAGAGTACTTCCGAACCTGCTACAGAAACTGGGTGGACAGAACTCTTCAATGGGGAGAATCTCGATGGCTGGTATACCTACCAGATGCGGCCCGAACCCACATCAGAGGTAGCCGGACTTGCCCGCGATGAGCAGGGCAACTACCTGGAGCCCATCGGACTTAATAATGATCCACTAAATGTATTTTCCACAGTCACGGAAGATGAGGCTCCTGCCATACGCATGTCAGGAGAAGTTTTCGCAATTTTAGTAACAGAAAAAGAGTTTGAGAACTATCACCTGAAACTTCAGTTCAAATGGGGCACTGAAAAATACCCTCCCAGGAAGACCAAGAAGCGGGACAGCGGGATTCTCTACCACTCCATTGGAAAAGAAGGCGCCTGGGGTGGTGTCTGGATGAGATCCCTGGAATGCCAGGTTCAGGAGGGCGACTGTGGCGATTACATCAGTGTTGATACGGTTTCGGTTGATATTCAGGCCATCCGGGATGAGGAGAATAACCTGTATCTACATGCTCCTGGCTCAGAGATACTTACTTTTTCAGTGAAAAGATCCTATTGCCACAAAAGTAAAGATTACGAAAACCCATCGGGCCAGTGGAATACCATGGAGATCTATACCCTTGGGGACAAGGCTGTCCATGTGGTAAACGGACATGTTAACAACCGCATCTCAAACAGCCGCCATATCGCTGATGGTGAAGAACTGCCTCTGACAAAGGGAAAGATCCAGTTGCAGTCCGAAGGCGCTGAGATATTCTACCGTCAAATTGAAATCCTTAGCATCGAAAAAATTCCGGATGAGTTCTGGGCGGTAAATCCGTAAAAGTAATAGCTGGGCTTCCAATGAAAATTCTAATCAGCTTACGGATCATTCTAATTGTACTTCTGGCCATCCTGCACACGCTCATATGTGCCCAGGATGCGAACACTCCACCAGTGCTTATGAATGGGGTATCTCTTCCGAGCAATTTTCCACGCTTTACAGCTACCATCAACGAAGAAACAGCCCCTGGTAAAATCTTCATCACCAACAGCGAGGGTATACCTTATCTGATGATTCTGGAGAATAATGGAACTCCCTATTTCTATCAACTACTGGAGGATCATTCTCTCGATTTCAAGGTTCAAGCCAATGGAATGCTAACTCGTTGGATCGATGAGAATGTCAGGGGATATGAGGTGATGGATACAAATTTTCAGAATCTGGATACCCTCAGATGTCAGAATGGCTTCGATACTGATGAACATGAGTTGCAGCTGCTTCAAAATGGCCACGCCCTGATGATTGCTGTGGAAGAAAGAAATCTAAGCGAGATAGATCCAGATGGAAATCCCAATACAATAGTGATTGGAAATCATATCCAGGAGTTGGATGAAAATGGCTCTGTGGTATTTGAATGGCTGTGCTGGGACTATTTTCAGCTGGAAGATTCATTCATAGAGAACTTCGATGCCTTAAGGGTCGATTATATACATATGAACTCCATTGCAGTGGACTTTGATGGGAATATTCTGATCTCCAGCAGGCATCTTTCAGAGTGTACCAAGGTTAACAGGCAGACCGGTGAAAT
>QMPQ01000029.1 GCA_003648635.1 Bacteroidota bacterium
CCCTTATGAAGGACTTACTCCCCCTCAGAATATCCAGGTCATGGGAGATAAAGAGCTGGAAATTACCTGGAACACAGCATATGCTGCAGATGCTCCTCTATCTCACTACGAAGTGTTCCATGGTGAGGAGCTGGTAGCTACCGTGCTGCATACACCCCAGACTACTACCGCTCCATTCAGGTATAAAGGCACAAAGAAAGAGGGAAGCTATAAAGTAGTCACCATAGACAAAGGAGGTAAGCGGGCCGAAAGTGAAGTAATGAAGGTCTAGGGCTTAGTTTTTCCCGAATCCTTTTCGCTCCATTTTGCCCCATTTGTTGCGATTGAATAACTTGTCGAGATTCCCTTTGATGGTCATCAGCATCACCATGGGGTGATAAAACAGCGGCTCCAGAAAGGCGATACCCACCAGGCGCATTACATCCCGCCTTTTTTCATATTTGTGAAAAGTAATCTCCTCGAACAACACGGCCCAGATAGAGAGAGAAACTGCGAAAAAATAGACAAAGCCAAAGAGCAGCAGGAAGAAGGGCCAGTTCAGACTGCTGGTAATTACCAGATAGACAAACCAGCAAATCCCCAGGAACTCCACAATTGGTGCCAGATACTCAAAGGCCAGCCAGTAGGGATAACCCAGCACGCCCAGCTTCCCGTATTTCCTGTTAAAGAAGAGCTTCCGGTGCTTAATGAGGGTCTCCATGGTTCCACGTGTCCACCTGCTTCGTTGCCGGGCCAGCACCTTCACGGTGGAGGGCACCTCTGTCCAGCAAAGCGGATCTGGAATATAGATCACATCATAGTCGAGGCCATTCTCTGCCATATACCTCCTGATACGAACCACCAGCTCCATATCCTCTCCAACAGTACTGGTACTGTATCCGCCCGACTTGATCACAATCTCGCGATCGAACATCCCCAGTGCACCTGAAATAAGCAGGAGTCCATCCAGTTCACTCCAGGCCATTCTTCCCATGAGAAAGGCCCTGGTATACTCCATGACCTGAGCGCGGGGTAAAAATTTCTTTGGCAGGTGGATCTTCTGGATATGGCCATCAGATATCTCGCATGAGTTGGCAATGCGAATCACACCACCCGCACCAATCACCCGCTTCTCCTTGGCTTCCATAAAAGGCTTAACGAGCTTCAGCAAAGCATCCGGTTCCATAATAGAGTCTGCATCAATACTTACCACCAGGTCATTCCTGCAGACATTCAAACCTGCATTCAGAGAATCGGCCTTCCCGCCATTGCTCTTATCAATCACCGTCAATTTTTTAAAGGAGCGGTTCCTGGATTTATAAACACCCCGTATCCGTTTGCAGGGCAGCCGGTAATCAAAATAATAGTTGACTTTCTCAAGCTCATAGGCAGCAATAATCTTCTCCAGGGAATCGTCCTTGCTACCATCGTTTATCACTACCACTTCATAATTATTGTAATAGAGCGAAAGCAATGTCCTGATATTGTCAATAATGGTCTCACTTTCATTGTAGGCTGGCGCAATTACCGAAAGAGATGGAGCCAGGGGTGAAGCCACAATGGAGTTATAATCCACATAACTGTTCTTTCTAAGGTATTTTCTCAGGGTGATGGCCGAGAAAATGGTAAGGATCAGGTAGGTGGTGAAGATCAGTGATGTAATAATAAATACTGCATTCAGTATAAAAAATTTCAATATTTCATATGCTCTATCCATGGCTAGTAGATCCGGCCATCCAGTACGTGCCGGATGATGATCTGATAATTTTTATATTCCGATTTAGATTTCATAAGTTTGATTAACATGGAGATTCCGGGCTCACCTGTATTTTCCATGGCTTTTGTGGCCTCGATCTGCAACTGAACGTCCTCCTCCATATCCAGCACAGATTTCAGAAATTTCAGATGTTTCTCATCACTTACCTTTGTAAATGACTCCAGGATCTCCAGCTTGTTCTTAAAGATTTCTTCAGGATACCTCTTGATCATGGCCGGAAGTGCCATTTTGAGTCCAATCTCACCACAAACTTTATAGGAGATATTGCGTACCTGCTCATTCTCATGTTCAAACAACTCCAGGATCTCCTTACCCACACCCCGCTGCTTGTACCAGGCAACCATCTCCAGGGAGAACATCACAACACTAATATTATCTGAACTGAACCATTGCTTAAAATCAGGCACATCCAGGTTATGCTGGATCTGCAGCTCATGCAGGGTGACCTGTTCCCAGAGGGAGAGAGGTTTCTTAAGCAAATTCAGAAACTCATAGGGATTTCCATCCGAGAGACGCACCATGGCAATCTGCGCCTCCATTCTCAGGATCTCGTTGTTGGAATTCAAACTTTTGATAATCTGCTCATTGGCCTCCCGGATATTCATAAATGCCAGCTCCCTGAATCCTTTAACGTTTTGGTGCCATTTGCGACTGTAAGCCTTTTCCAGCGAATCTCTTTTCAAACCGAGCCGGAGATAGAGCTTCTGAATCTCCTCTTTTATTTCACCCTTCAGATTAACACTCAGATCGATCATCTGATCGATCAGTACCTGACGGCTTACGTGGTTATCGGCTACTTCATTCAACTCCAGAAATGCAAGTTCCTGATGTTCCTCATCAAAGAGGTAATTCATCAGCAATAGCTGGTACCTCTCCAGCAGGTATTCATTCAGAATCTCTTCTCGTTCTATCCTTCTTCTGTTGAGTAAAATGATGATCAGAAGTGTAATCAATGTGACAATGGAATAGAGGATCACAATGTATAAAATGGTAACCAGCGTAGGGGATTTATCAAAGCGGGTCAGGATCCCTCTGGCATAATCTGATAGTACATCAACTGACTCCTGCTCGCTTAGAGTAGTATCAACCACTGCACTGTCAGAAGACATAGGAACCATCCCCTCCAGGGCCTGGGCATTCATGGTCCCTGTGGCTGCCAGCAACAGGCCCAGAACCAGGCCCAGATATGTCTCCTTTAAACTCATTTTTTAATCACGAAATACGCTCCAAGTCTCACATCAATCCTGCTCCGGTACTCCTGGTCGATGTATTCCTCCCAGGCATAACCCACCATGGCGACCCCTCTCACTCCGGGGCTAAGTTTTTTCGAAAGCTCGAGCCTGCCTGATACAGCACTCAGCCTTTCCAGGTCAGTAACCACATTTATTGGTTCATCCGGTGCAGTGCCATATCCCAGTGTAAGAGTCAGGTAATTGAAGCGGGTGTCAAAATAACGCCTTGCACTCAGATAGTAGGAGCCGGAAACTCCATAATCCTTGAAAAAAAGATAGTTTCTGAATGAAAACCAGTAGTTACCCGCGTACTTCTCTGCTGAAAAGGTGAGAAAGGTAAAATTCTGATCCCAATAGAAGTAGCGCATTCCGGCAGAGATTCCAAATCCCTTGGGCAAAGCCTGCCACAATTCAGCAGCTACCCTGTGTCCGGGAAAGTAATTCAGCTCCCCATTGGGTGAAAACCCATAAGCCAATAGAGCATAAGTTGTTTTACCCAGGTTCAGGTAGGCATCCAGATTCAACTGAAGATCGGTCGCAGGGGAAGCGGCTCCTGCCAAATATCCGGCATTTAAAGAAGGGATCAATTTCCCATATTTAATAGGAATTTCCCCACCGGCCGTCAGCATATGCCAGTTGCGCACGTAGGGCACTGAAAAATGGTCGTAGGAGTAATACCCAAATAGCTCCGTTTGTGGTGATGGGGACTGACCTTGCTGCAGGGCCACCCTGTACCTGTCAAAAACTCCGGCTGTATCGGGTTCAAGCTCATTGGCAAGCACAGCACAGCTATCAAGCCTTTCCAGATTATTTTCCCAATAGGCCAGATCCGCGCAGGTGGTATAGGATTCATAAAGTCCGGGTTCCATCTCAATAACCCTGTCAAGAACCATATAAGCAGAGTCAAAACTGGATTCCCAACCTAGAATCCTGGCCAGGTAGAGGGCCACATCATAGTAGGCCTCATTTTCCTCCAGAAGTTTGTATCCAATCTGTTTTGCCTCTCCATAGTCACCAGCACCTGCCAGATCGCGCATTCGGGCAAACTCCTTTTCCGCTTCACTTTGAACCTGCATATCCTGGGCATATGGCTGGACCAGGAAACATACTAAAAGGGCGCTAATCAGGGCTAGTCTCTGCATAAACTTATTTAACTCTCCACGACAAAACACTTAACCATATCCAACATCACCTTCGGATCAAATGGCTTGGTCAGATATCCACGGGCACCAAGCTCCATGGCATGTGCCCTTGTTTCATCATTGGTAATGCCAGTAATCACAATCACGGGAATTTTTGATTCCATCTGTGTATTGATATGTCTTATCAACTCAAGTCCCTTGGTATAGGGCATATTAATATCAGTAACAACCAGGTCTATTTTCTCTTTATCAAGGATCTGAATACCCTGAAATCCGTCCCCGGCTTTAAATACCTCATACCCTGCCTTCTTTAGAGAAAACTCAATGGCTCTAAGCGTCATTACATTATCTTCACAGACTAGGATAGTCATTGCTTACTGAATATTTCTACGCAAATTACTGTATTATGATTCGATATTGTTCCAGGTTTTGGTCAATGGATAATATAAATAGATAAATCCCTGGTTTCGTGTTCTGAATCTCTACCCAGGTGCTTGCTTCCTCAAGCTGCAAGAATAGAATTTCCTTTCCGAGCATATCCACCACTCTTAAATTAGCTTCCTGAAAGGACTCAGCTATGTTGATACAGAATCTGTCTTTCCCGGGATTCGGGAAGATGGAGGAGCCTCCGGAGCCAAGCTCATCTTCTGCAGATAAAGGATATCCCACATGGAGCTGAACTGGGATCAGAGTAGAGCTTGCATCTCCATCCTCCAGGTAATACATAAAAAAATCATCCCCCAGGAATCCGGGATCAGGATCGTAGAGAAAACTGCCATCAGGATGGAGAAACAACTGCCCATGTTCGGTGCTGCTCCCAAAGGGGAGCCGGACATACATTTCGTTTCCATCTATGTCAAAATCGTTCTGAAGCAATCCCACTTCAGGTCCAGGCTCCAGTATGTCCCCCGTATTAACTTGAAAGGTATCGGCCAATCCAATGGGTGGGGAATTGAATTGAGGTAACATCTTTTTAATATGGTGGAAGGACTGCTTTTTCCGCTCAATTGGAGGCTCATTTACAATCTTTTCATAATCCCAGGGGCTCCATTGATATCTGACGCTTTGATAGATATCATCCTGCAGTGCGATGGATACGGCAATCCCGTCTGAAAGCGTGTCCTTCCTGTCGATTACCAAATCCGGGCCATCCATGTGTGACTCATAGTGCATGGCCCTGCCCACAGTGGGTGCGGGGAAATTGATCAGGGTCCACGGAATCCGGATCTCCACGCTGTCATTATACAGCGTAACTGCATTGAGAAACTGGTAGGGATCATCTGAGGTAGAGCTTTTTAGTTCTCCAATGTACTGGATACTGTTATAAAAATAGCTGGTCTGCCATTTCACAGGATTCCAGAGGCCGGTGTCGCTGGGGGTTGATACAATGGTATCCAACCTAAGTAATTTTTTAATACCAAACACATCATAGCTCGGTAGCACATACAATTGGACCTGGTCTCCTTCCATGGGAATCTGCAGGACAAACTCGGCCCGAAGAGTGTCGGGTGCCACTCCTATGGAACGGCCATTTGGGAGTACCGACTCTCCCAGGTTCGATTCATAGGTGTCAAAGGCGACCCAGAGTGTATCATCACTAAACTGGTCAGTTTCCATGAGAACCCGTACTCTGAAAAAGGTGTAATCGGAATGAACCTTAATGCTTGTAATGGAACTGTCCGGGTAAGAAGCTGTCTCGGTAAAAATAGACGAAGGAGGTGCATAGGCCAGAATTCCAAAATTCTGCTCAGGAGAAGTGAGATTGTGCCATAGGTAGCGATACTGCTTGTCTGTATATGGATTTGTAATCCAGGTTTGCTTGAACCACTCGTCGATCAGGGAAAACTGCACTCCCCCGGCACAGCCCGAGGACTCTATATTGTCGAACATCCTGATACTGTATGTTCCCTGCTCTTCCTCTGATATCCCTCCGTGGTGCATACCGGAAGGTGAGAGGTGTCCGCTTCCCCAGCTGGATGGCAGGCCGAATTCGGCAATGATCAGTGGTATATCCTGGTAATGTGCTTTCAAATCCTTCAGATAACCCAGGTAATTATTGGGCCCCAATGAATCAGATTCTGCCAGATAATTCGGATCCTGAACTATGAAATCAGGATAGTAGGGGTAGGCATGGTATCCTATGAAAAAGCCCGGAGAATTCTCAGTACTCACGAGATTAGCCATATCGATCTGTTCTTCATCCTCGGAGCTTCCCTCAAGCAAATGTTCCGTAGGATGGTACATGGGATCAAGAGTGGGCCAGGATGAAAAACCGCATGGCCGGACCGAATGATAATGCTCATTTTCATATTGCAGCAATCCATCGAGGCGCTGTGCCAGCCATACCTCCACCGGATCGCCTGCCGGAAGCTGAAAGAAAACCCCATCATAAGTCGTTTCGCCTGGATGAGCTGCATTGGTCAAGTTAACCTCTCCAGGATAAATCTCCCTACCCGGCAGGTATCCAATGACCCAGGGGGAGATATCGGAGGTAAATTCGCCATAGGCTTTCCCGAATCGGTGAGCAATGCTGATGTCTCCGTGGACAGCAGCCACTGCTTCCCGAATCTCCTGATCAAAGGATGCAGTCTGCTCATAAAGGTCAGCAGCTACCTCATTTTCCTCCAGCCAGACCCCGTGAAGCACCAATAAGGGATTTTGTGGATGATCAAGGTTATACTGCTTTAGTTCATCATAAAACCTTGGATAATGGAGTGTATATAATCTAATGGTATTGTAACCTGCCTCTTTGATCAGTGCAAACCAGCGGCGGTAATCTTCTGCTGTAGCAGCCAGCTCTCCGGGTTGGGTCCCTGGTACAGAAACACCCAGATTGATCCCTTTCATAAATACCGGAATATAATTGAAGCCGTTCCAGATGGCAAACTGGTCTCCTTTTATGGCATAAGCTCCACGATAGGATTCCGGTTCAGCAATCTCCTTCAGATACTGAGCGATTCCTGGTCTCAGGAATGCCTGACTCAAAAGAAAAAGAAATAGGAGGGTCAAACGGAAAGAGGTGTTCAAATACTTCATGGGCACCGGAATCGTAATAATTATTAAAATTAGTTGTTCTTTCCGAGAGTGGAGCTTTTTTCTTACAAATAGTTTTAACCCAGATCCCGAATAAGCAACTCTATGTTCTGAAGACCGCGTTGCTCCAGAATCAGCTCCTTGTTGATCATTACCCGGTCAATGGTGGACTGATCAAAATAGCGGATGGTAACCAGCTCGAGTCCAGTCTGGTAAGCCACCTTGTATTTCTCCTCCAGTTCATCGGTTACCAGCCTCAACCTTCGCTTGTCATTGTTAACAATCATCTTGAAGCTGATGGCTGAATTCTGCATGAGGTTGATCTTCATTCCGTGCTTGCTGAAGATACCGAATATTTCCTCCAGGTTGCCCTCGTTTATAAAAGAGAAATCGAGGGGGGAAAGGCGGATCAACACCTGGTCCATCTTAAAGATAAATGAGGGGGTCAGTTTGCTGTATGAGAGGTTCCCAACCAGGGTTCCAGGTTTATCCGGATCCACAAATGACTTCACATGCAGATTGATGTTCTTATTCTGCAAAGGCTTTATGGTCTTGGGATGGATCACGCTGGTGCCAAAATAGGCCAGCTCAATAGCATCCAGATAGGATAACTTTTCCAGCAAGATGGTATCGTCAAAGTACTTGGGATCGGCATTTAACACGCCCGGAACATCTTTCCAGATGGTGACACTTTCAGCCTTAAGCATATAGGCAAGAATGGCAGCTGTATAGTCCGACCCCTCCCTGCCCAGTGAGGTGGTTTGATCGTTTATGGTGGAGCCTAAAAAACCCTGGGTGATCAGAATTCGTTCCCCGTTAAATACAAAATGCTCATTTACCAGCTGGCTCGACAGTTCCCAATCTATCTTTGCTTCACGCCAGGTATTGTTGGTTTTGAGTGAACGGCGAATATCCATCCAGCGGGTGCTTACCCTGGAACTATTCAAATAATTTCCGATGATGGTGGTGGAAAGCAACTCTCCATAACAGATCAACTGGTCGTAATCGAAATCATAGTTGAGGGTAGGCTCCTTTGCCAGCCTGTCGGCCAGGTCGCTAAAGAGCTCCTCCACTTCTGCAAACACTTTTTGGCCCTTATCTTCAAAGAGTCCATCAGTCACCTCCAGGTGGTAGGCCTTCAGCACTTTGTATTCCTGCTTCAGCTCTTCACTCTTCCCGGCAGTATAGGATTCGATGATCCGCTCCATGGCATTGGTGGTCTTTCCCATGGCAGATACCACAACCACGATCTTCTCCTCATTGTACTGTTGGAGTATCTCCACTATATTTTTTACCGCACCGGCACTCTTTACAGAGGCCCCCCCAAATTTGAATACAAGCATATTGTTATGATTAAACCCCGAATAATTGGCAAAATTAACTAAATCTCCATCTTAAGCAACCGGGCAATCCGTTCCCCTGTTCGCTCCAGGAGCTGTTCTGCGTTTCTCAGCGAAAATTCCAGGTCGCCAGGCTTTTCCTGGATGGGCATCAGCAGGTCGAAACCAAGTTCGTACAACACACTGGCATCTTCGTCCAGCGTTCCAGCCACCCCGATCACAGGTAAGCCCTTTTTCCTGGCCATCTGTGCTACTCCAAAGGGAGTTTTGCCAAAGCGTGTCTGCTTATCCATCTTTCCCTCACCGGTTATCACCAGGTCGGCTCCCCTGATTTTTTCTTCAAGTCCCACAACATCGGCAACCAAATCAAATCCTTTGACCAGGCTGGCATCCAGGAAAGCCATCAATCCTGCTCCCAGTCCACCAGCTGCTCCGGCTCCCGCCACCATGTTTACCTCTTTTCCCAGCTGATTCCGTATCAGCTTCGCAAAGTGAGTCAGGTTTCGATCCAGTTTCTCTACCATCTCCGTGTCAGCCCCTTTTTGCGGGCCATAGACAGCGGATGCTCCCTGGGGACCGGTCAATGGATTGCTTACATCACAGGCCACAACGATCTCCGTATCTACCAGACGTGGATCAAGTGCTTCCATATGGATTCCTTCTACTTCACCCAATGCACCTCCCCCCTGGACCGACATGGATCCGAACTTTCCACTGAAAGTCACACCCAGTGCTTCAGCCATTCCAGCACCACAATCGTTGGTTGCACTTCCTCCTATCCCCAACATGATCTTCTTAACCCCACAATCCAGCGCATCCCTGATCAATTGTCCGGTACCATAGGTGGAGGTGATCCAGGGATCCCTCTCATCACTATTTAATAGTTCGATTCCGGAAGCAGCAGCCATCTCGATCACAGCTGTCTCTCCATCGCCGGTAATCCCATAGAAAGAAGGGACATCCCGCATCAAGGAATCCTTCACCTGTAATTCAATGCGTTTGCCACGGGTAACATCTATGACCGACTCCACAGTACCCTCCCCTCCATCGGCCATGGGAACCAGCATGAAAGAAGCATCGGGGATAATTTTTTTGATCCCCCTGGCAAGGGCTGCAGCCACCTCCACGGCGCTCAGACAATCCTTAAAAGAATCAGGTGCAATCAGAATATTCATCTTAGCATAAAAATATTGGAATTTTTTGGATATTTTGATCCCTCTAACAAAACTTTGCCTCATGTCTGTCGGAATCCTGGCCCTGCTGGCCGCCCTGCCCATAGTTGCTATTTTCATCTTAATGGTAGGATTCCGCTGGCCTGCCACCAAAGCGATGCCCCTGGCTTTTATACTTACCCTGGCTCTGGCCCTGTTTATATGGAGAACTCCCGGTAACTGGATCCTGGCCTCAACGGTCAACGGAGTGGTCATTGCCTTCAAGATCCTCTTTATTGTATTTGGTGCCCTCTTGCTATTGTTTACCATGCGCGAAAGCGGTGCCATCGAGGCAATAAATCGTGGATTTACCAATATTTCGGCAGACAAGCGGGTGCAGGCCATTATCATTGCCTGGCTCTTTGGCGGATTTATCGAAGGTTCGGCAGGATTTGGTACCCCGGCAGCCCTGGCCGCTCCCCTGCTGCTCTCCCTTGGATTTCCCGCACTGGCTGCTGTGATGGTGGCTCTCATTGCCAATGTGACCCCGGTATCCTTTGGATCGGTGGGAACCCCCACCCTATTAGGGATCCAACCCTCCCTGGACATCCCGACCGTACAGGAGTACATCGCCCAATCGGGTCTCACATATGCCGAATACATGCACCAGATCGGGGTGTGGACCGCCCTGCAGCATGCCCTACCCGGACTGCTGCTGCCCCTTATCATGGTGGTCATGATGACCCGGTTCTTTGGGGAGAAGCGCAGTATCAAAGCGGGACTGGCCATCTGGCCCTATGCACTCTTTGCAGGATTCTGTTTTGTGGGACCCTATGTGGCCGTGGCCCTGCTGCTGGGACCCGAATTCCCCAGCCTGGTGGGCGGACTGCTGGGACTGGCCATCCTGATTCCGGCCACCCGCGCAGGTTTTTTGGTGCCCAAAACCACCTGGGACTTCCCGGAGCGGTCAAAGTGGGAAAAGAACTGGATGGGCACCATTAGCATGGAGAAACCCGGTGCTGCCAAAAGTTCCATTCTGAAAGCATGGATTCCCTATGTACTGATCGGTCTGCTGCTGGTCCTGACACGGGTCCGCACTCTCCCCATCTATGAATGGGTTAAGTCGGCCGATATTCCCTATAGTGGTCTTTTTGGCACCACAGTAAGCGGCACCATCGACCCGCTCTACAATCCCGGCATCATCCCCTTTATCCTGGTCTCTCTACTCTGCATTCCCATGTTCAGAATGAAAAGAAAGGATGTGGGGGCCGCCTGGTCGGAAGCCCTGAAACGAATCAAGAACCCGATGATCGCCCTGATCTTCGCCGTACCCATGGTACGGATCATGATGCAGTCGGGGAACAATCCGGGAGAGATCATGGGTATGCCCATCGCTATGGCCACAGCCATGTCTGGGATTTTCCAGGGAAGCTGGCCGGCAATTGATGCCTTTATCGGGGCCCTGGGCTCCTTTATGGCAGGATCCAATACAGTCTCCAATATGCTCTTCTCCCTGTTCCAGTTCTCCATTGCCGAACAGCAGGGGATGTCAACCATCCTGCTGGTGAGTCTGCAGAACATCGGAGGCGCCATGGGCAATATGATATGTGTACACAATGTGATCGCCGCATGTGCCACGGTGGGACTGGTGGGAGTGGAAGGCTTGCTGATCCGGCGGAACCTTCTGCCCATGGCCATTGTGGGTGGCATTGTGGGAATCATCGGACTGATCCTTGTCTATACCGTTGGACAGGGAATGATCTGAGAATACAAACAAATAATAAATTGCCATGAATAAGACAAGTGAACACTTTTGCTTTGCAAAGAAAATTTCGTGGACTGACCTCGGCGGAGGTGTCTCCAGAAAAATTCTGGGCTGGGACAAGCAGATGATGATGGTGAAGGTCCGGTTCGAGCCAGGCGCTGTGGGTGCGCTTCACCAACATATCCATACCCAGACCACCTACTGTGCCAAAGGAAAATTTGAATTTACCATTGGTGATGAGAAGCAGGTCATTAGCTATGGTGATGGCATCTACGTTCCGCCCAATATTCTCCATGGGGTCATCTGCATGGAGGAGGGAGTTCTGATTGATGTGTTTAGTCCGGTCAGAGAGGACTTTCTTAGTGGAGATGCTGTATCCTATTTTCAGAATAATGACTAATTTTAAGCATGGAGAAAAACAGCGTTGTAACTTTCGGCGAGGTGATGTTACGCCTGGCCACACCGGGAAATTTACGTTTTGATCAGTGCGACACCCTTAGTTCCACTTTTGGCGGCGGCGAGGCCAATGTGGCTGTTTCCCTGGCCAACTATGGAATCCCCGTTAGCTTTGTGAGTCGTCTTCCTGAGAATGATATTGCCGATTCTTGCATCAGAGAGTTGAAGGGCCTGGGAGTGGATACCAGTCAAATCCTTCGTGGAGGTAAACGTATGGGTATCTACTTCCTCGAGGCCGGTGCAGTAAGCCGGGCCAGCAAGGTCATTTATGACCGCTTACATTCGGCTCTCTCGGAGCTAAGTCCCGGGATGATTGACTGGGACAGGGTGTTTGACAGCGCCGGCTGGTTTCACTGGACAGGTATTACCCCGGCTGTTTCCGACTCTGCGGCAGCAGTCTGCCAGGAGGCCATTGAGGCTGCCAACAGGAAAGGAATCATTGTATCCACAGACCTGAACTACCGTAAGAATCTCTGGAACTATGGAAAGACCGCCAGGGAGATTATACCTGGACTTGTTGCCGGGTGCGATGTTGTCCTGGGAAACGAAGAAGATGCAGCCATGGCACTGGACATTCACCCCGATGGTGTGGATGTGACCAAAGGCCAAGTGGATGCAGAAGCCTATCTGTCAGTTTCACAAAAGATCATGGAACAGTTTCCACGGTGCAAGAAGGTAATCACCACCCTTCGGGGATCCATCAGCGCCAACCACAACACCTGGTCGGGGGTGCTCTACGATGGCGACAAACTATATAAAGCACCTGACTACGATATCACACATATCGTAGATCGTGTGGGCGGAGGTGATTCCTTTATGGGTGGATTGATTTACGGATTGCTCACCTACAAGAAGGATATGCAGTCGGCCCTCAATTTTGCTGTAGCAGCTTCCTGCCTTAAGCATACCATCTATGGAGATTATAACCGCGTTAGCGTGGCTGAGGTGGAGAAACTGATGGGTGGTGATGCATCGGGCAGGGTTTCTCGTTGAGAAATCAATACTCTTTGCTAAGTTTGCGCCACCAGCAGCACATGAAGAATCCATATCCATCTCATCCCCATTTTCCGGCACTCACTGCTTCTCTGGAAGCAGGTGATCAAAAAGTGCAGTACCTGGATGGCTTGTCAGGCTCTTCCCGTTCGGCCCTGATACATGCCTGCCTCAGCGAAGTGAAAGGAGCTCATCTTATTGTATTTCAAGATAAAGAGGAGGCCGCATACTTTTATACCGACCTGGTGACACTGGACGGCTCGCCCGACCGGACCCTTTTTTTTCCCTCCTCCTACAAGCGTTCGGTTCAGTACCAGCAAACCGACGAGGCCAATATCATTACTCGGACGCAGACCCTCCGCCGGCTCTCAGAACGGAGGGTAGCCAGCTTCATCATAAGTTATGCCGAAGCACTGGTTGAGTCGGTGGTGACCCGAAAGCAATTGGGGGAGTCCACTCTGGAGATCAAGCAGGGGGAGAAAATCGATATGGCCTTCCTGGAGGAGGTACTGCAAACCTATGATTTTCAACTGGTCGATTTTGTGTATGAACCCGGACAATACGCTATCCGTGGAGGAATTACAGATGTTTTTTCCTATGCTTCCAGTCACCCCTGCCGCATCGATTTCTTTGACGACGAGGTGGACTCCATCCGGATTTTCGACACCGATACCCAGCGATCCCTGGAGACGGTAAAAAAGGTGAATATCATTCCCAATATCCAGTGGGAGACTGAGATGGGCAAAAAACGGATCTCCTTCCTGGAGTATATCCCCCAGGGAACCACCCTCTGGCTGGATAATCCAGACCTGGTGACCGAGCATATTGAAACACTTTACAGTCGGACCGAGCTGGAATCGGAATCGGAGCATAAGATTGATAAAACACTTTTCTTAAGAAGTGGCAACGAGATCCGGTCCCAGATGGACCTCTTCCCCCAGCTTATCTTCGGAATTGCAAACAGGGAAAAAGCACTGCTTACCTGGCATTTCTCGACCTCCCCCCAGCCAGCCTTTCATAAGAACTTTGAGTTACTTACCACTCACCTGAAGGAACATTCGGAAGAAGGATACAGCATGCATGTTCTCTCCGACAACGAGAAACAGCTGGAACGCTTGCGAGCCATCTTTGATGAAATTGATCCGGAACTGCAGTATCATACTGTATCGGAAACCATCCATGAAGGGTATACGGACCATGACCTGAAACTGTCCTTTTATACCGACCATCAGATCTTTGAGCGCTACCATAAATTCAGATTCCACGATCGCTTTAGCAAGAAAGAGTCCGTTTCGGTTAAAGAGCTTATAGGCCTGAATCCGGGCGACTATGTGGTGCATGTGGACCACGGGATCGGGATATTCGGGGGACTGGAAAAGATCGATGTAAACGGGAAAATCCAGGAGGCCATCAAGCTGGTATACAAAGACCAGGATGTGCTCTATGTGAATATTCACTCCCTGCACCGCATCACCAAGTACAAAGGAAAGGATACAGGTCCCCCAAAAATTTACAAGCTGGGTACCGGTGCCTGGCAGAAGCTGAAAAGCAATACAAAGAAGAAGGTTCAGGATATTGCCCGGGAGTTGATCCTGCTCTATGCCCGAAGAAAGGACCAGGAGGGATTTGCCTTTTCGATCGATACCTACCTGCAGCAGGAGCTGGAATCCTCCTTTATCTATGAGGATACACCTGACCAGCTCAAGGCTACCGAAGATGTTAAAGCTGGGATGGAGGCTATATTCCCCATGGACCGGCTGGTGTGTGGCGATGTGGGATTCGGGAAGACAGAAGTGGCCATCCGGGCAGCATTTAAGGCTGTGACTGACAGCAAGCAGGTGGCAGTGCTTGTCCCCACCACCGTCCTTGCCTTCCAGCATAACAACACTTTCAGAGAACGACTCAAGGGATTTCCCTGCACCGTGGACTACCTGAGCAGGTTCCGTAGCCCGGCCGACCAGCGAAAGATCCTGACAAAGCTGAAAGAGGGGAAAATTGATATCCTGATCGGCACCCATAAACTGGTGGGAAAGGAGATCGAATTCAAGGACCTGGGGCTGTTGATTATCGATGAGGAGCAGAAATTCGGAGTGAGCGTCAAGGAGAAACTGAAGCAATTGAAACTGAATGTGGATACCCTTACCCTGACAGCCACACCCATCCCAAGGACCCTGCAGTTCTCGCTGATGGGATCGCGAGACCTCTCCATCATCAATACACCTCCACCCAACCGCCATCCCATTATCACCGAGTTGCACTCTTTTAACGAAGAGATTATTAAGGAGGCCATTGAATATGAGGTGAGCCGGGGCGGACAGGTATTCTTTATTCATAACAGAGTGCAGAACATCCTGGAGATCAAGGAGATCATAGACAGGGTGGCCCCCGAAGTCAGATCGGTGGTGGTCCATGGTCAGATGGAAGGGAGAAAGCTGGAATCTGTTATGCTTGATTTTATGCAAGGAGATTACGATGTGCTTATCGCTACCACCATTGTGGAATCGGGACTGGACATTCCCAATGCCAATACAATAATTATCAACAACGGACAGAACTTCGGATTGAGTGATCTCCACCAGCTCAGAGGCCGAGTGGGACGATCAAATAAGAAGGCCTTTTGCTATATTTTTGCCCCACCTGTAACACTGCTCTCACAAGAGGCCAGAAGGAGGCTGAAAGCCGTGGAGGAGTTCTCCACCCTTGGGAGTGGATTCAATATTGCTTTGCAGGACCTTGACATCCGGGGTGCAGGCAACCTACTTGGTGCTGAACAGAGCGGTTTTATTGCAGATATAGGATTTGACACCTACAACAGGATTCTGAATGAAGCCATTGCCGAACTGAAGGAAACTGAATTTAGTGAACTTTACGATAAACCAGCTGACAAGGAAGAGGTGAACACTCTGTTCCTTACTGATTGCCATATTGATACGGATCTGGAACTGCTTTTCCCGGACCATTATGTTTCAAACATCGCTGAACGAGTAGAACTCTACAGAAAACTGGATGCCATCAAAGATGAAAAGGGACTGGAGGAGTACCGGGAGATGCTACTTGACCGCTTCGGTGTGCTACCTGCTCCATCAGAAGAATTATTGAAGGTAGTAGAGCTCCGCTGGCTCGCACAACGCACGGGTGTTGAAAAAATAGTATTGAAAAAGAGCATTCAGATCACGTATTTTGTAAGCAATCCCGAATCACCCTTCTATAGATCACAGAAGTTTAAAGAGGTTATAGGGAATATTCAGGCCAATCCGGGTATCTTCAGGATGCGTGAAGACCAGGAAAAACTGAGCCTGAGAAGCGATCAAGTAAACAGCGTGGAAGAGGCGTATCAAATTGTGCTGAGACTGAATAAGGGATAAATAATATGAACCTGGTTCTCGACCTGGGAAACACCTATGGAAAGATTGCTGTATGCGACCACAAGAAAGTGGTTGAAGCTGCTACCTATGAAAAAATCACCAGCAGGGAGATCTCCTATTTTCATATTCGCTACAGTGGATTAAAGGGTGCCATTATCTCATCTGTGGTAAATTACTCCAGGGAGATCATCGACTACCTGAATATGCTCTATGAAACCTGCATCGAACTGAACCACAGTACCCCCATTCCACTTGAAAATAAGTACAACACACCCGATACCCTTGGCTATGACCGTATTGCTGCTGCAGTGGGGGCTTACACAATTTGTCCTGGAAAGAATGTTCTGGTCATAGATGCCGGCACGGCCATTACCTATGATATTGTGACCTCCAGGGGAGAGTTTCTGGGGGGAAACATCTCCCAGGGTGTGGATATACGATTCAAATCTCTCAATAAATATACCAACCGTCTGCCACACCTGGAACGTCCCGAAGAGCTGCCACCACTGGTGGGGAGTACAACCCGGGAGGCTATTCAGTCGGGCATCGTAAATGGTTTGCTGTTTGAAATGGATGGATTTATTGGAGCGCTCAGTAAACTTTACCCTAAATTACAGGTAGTTTTAACCGGTGGTGATGCAAAATACTTTGTCGGAAAGCTAAAAAATAGCATCTTTGTGGACCCTAATCTGAACCTGATCGGACTTAACAGAATATTGGAACACAATGCACAAAGAGAGATATAGTTCATTTTTAGTCGGTTTAGTAGTCGTTTTTATCATTTCCACACCACTTAAGGGTCAGTTTAATACTTATTCTCCCTATACACGATTTGCACTGGGCGATCTCACCAAACCGGGTATTGCTCAGAACATGGCCATGGGGGGCACCGGGCTGGCTATCCATGAGAGCAACAGGATCAATTATGTGAATCCTGCAGCTTTTTCGGCCCTGGACAGCACTTCCGTCTATTTTGATTTCGGAGGCAACACATATAGCAATCGCTACGAGACCGCAGACTACTCCAATACCTGGTGGAACATGAATCTGCACCATGTGGCCTTTGGTTCCTCCATGGGTAAATACATGGGTTTTTCAGCCGGAATAATTCCTTACAGCAGTATTGGCTACAATATCAAGCAGGAGTATGACGATTACACACATGGAATGGCCATGGATACCTATTACAAAGGAGAGGGTGGGACCCTGGATTTTTATGTTGGAACTTCAATTAAACTGTGGGAACGTCTCTCAGTGGGCTTAACCATGAATTACCTGATGGGAAAACTTACGAGAACAAGAACAATCGATTTCCCTATGAATTCAGGGTATTCGGATGTTAACTCTTCTGAGGAAGTGAATCTGAGAACACCGGTCTTCACAATGGGAATGCAGTATAAAGAGGTATATGGGGACAAATTCTTCTTTACAGTTGGTGGAACCTATGATTTTAAAGCCAGCACGGAGCTTTCAAATGAATACACCGTCCACAATACGTTCTACCCGGATGATCCCGTATGGCTCAATGATTCTGTTCAGATCAATCCGCAGTATATCCTGGGCGAGGATACCGCATTAACCACCTTGAATATCCCACAGAAAATAGGAGTTGGAGTTGCATTCGGAATCCCTAATAAGCTGACTATCACTGGCGACTACTATATACAGGACTGGACCGGCACGCAATCGGGCCAAAATTTCTCTACCACCTCTTCCTCATCCATGCACTTTGGAACGGAATATATACCCGATGTAGAAGCAATCAGAGGTTATCATAAGCTAATCAGCTATCGTGTGGGTGGATATTACTCCAATTCCTACCTGATGGTAAATGATTACCAGTTGAAGGACTATGGCATAACTTTTGGGGTAGGTCTACCGGTAAAAACACTAAAAACGAGTATCAATGTGGCATTTACTCTTGGTACAAGGGGTACCACTGAGTACAATTTAGTGAAAGAAAATTATGGAATTCTCACATTTAATGTAACTTTACATGACTTGTGGTTCCGAAAAAGAAGATTTGATTAAACAAGCACTATAATGAACGGTATGAAAACCTTAGCTCTCAAAACCATCCTGTTTACAGCAATGTCTCTTTTGTTTGTGCTACCTGCTATTTCACAGAAGGGAATCGAGGACGGATCAAAATATGGCAAAGGTCAGGATAGCATCAATTGCATAAAAAACCTCTCACTTTACAGGGAGTTTTTCAAACACAACAACTACAAAGATGCCATCCAACCCTGGAGGCAAGTATTTGGAGAATGTCCTGCAGCCAGTGAAAGGATGTATGTCTCGGGCATCACCATGTATCGCAAATCTATCGAATCCTCATCATCACAGGAACGCAAAGAACAACTGATCGACACCATGCTCCTGATCTACGACAGGCGAATTGAATATTTCGGCGGAGGCGGAAAAAAAGGAAATATCCTTGGACGAAAGGGAATCGACCTCTTGCGATATCGCAGGAGCGATATTGAAGCTGTCAATGAAGCATATGGCTACCTGAAGAGCAGCATCGAGATGGAGAAGAATAAGAGCAGGGATGCAGTAATGATAACATTTATATCAGCCAGTATTACCCTGAACCAAAAAGGTAAAATTGATGACGGACAGGTTATTGAAGATTACTTTATGGCCACCGAGATTATCGATAAACTCTTTGATAAAAGTTCCCGCTGGAAACGTGCCAAAGCCTCCATTGACGATAATATGCTCAAGAGCGGCATCCTTACCTGTGATGCACTAAATGGCTACTATGAACCCCAGTTTGAAGCAAATAAAACAGATACGGAGTTCCTTCAAAAAGTAATCAAATTCTATGATGCTTCAGGTTGTGACCGAGCCGACCTCTATGTGTCTGCATCGGAACAGATGTACAGGATTGATCCGGGTCCGGAATCTGCACACCAACTAGGCATCTTGTTTATTGCCAAGAGTGACTTCAATAAAGCAGCCACCTACCTGCAGATGGCAGTGGCAGGAGAGGGCATTGATGATGAAACCAGGGCCGAATGGTACTATGAGCTGACCGTTGTTACCCTTGCCAACAAAGACTATTGCGGTGCCATAACATGGGCCCGGGAGGCGATTATACGAAAACCCAATTACGGGAAAGCATATATTGCACTTGGAGATGCCATGATCGCCTCAAGGGACAACCTGGGCGACGATTTTGAGAAGCGTACGGCATTCTGGGTAGCGGCTGATAAATATGCCAAAGCCAAATCGGTTGATCCAAGTGTGGCTTCCAATGCCAACAAGAAACTGAACGATTATAAAGCCCAGTATCCCAATCACGAGGAAGTATTCTTCAGAGATCTCAAAGATGGTGACTCTTACCAGGTGAAAGGATGTATTAATGAATACACCACGGTTAGATCAAGGAAATAGCACCTGGAGCCCTCATATTGAAAGGCTGTCCATATGGATGGCCTTTTTCTTTTATAAAAGACTTTATTTTCCCTCCTGTGCTCCGGGAGAATCCCTATCTTTGCAGCTATGCAAACTGTCCTGAATAGTCGTGTGGGCTTCCTGCTGTTCCTGGTAGTATTGCTGGGAGGATGTGAGAATGATATTGAGCGGATTAACATGCTAACCGATGAAAGCGAGTCTGCGACCATCCAGGGTACAAACATAAAGGTGATCTACAGCGATTCGGCTAAAGTCAAGATCCAGGTCCTGGCACCGGTTTATAAACAGTATCCCACCGCCGAAAGGCCCTATATGGAGTTCGAGGAAGGACTGGAAGTCTTTTTTTACGATGATTCTGCAAAGATTGAATCGGAGATCAAAGCCGACTATACCATCTATTATATAGAAGAACAGCTATGGCATGCTACGGGTAATGTGGTGGCTCAGAACTTCGAAAACGGGGATGCACTCCATACCGAAGAGTTATTCTGGGATGAGAAAGAAGAACTGATCTACTCAGACTCCTATACCAGGGTGATTAGTGAAGAGAATACCCTTTATGGGAAAAAGGGATTCAGATCCCATCAGAATCTATCCAACTGGCAGCTAATAGGTTCCAGCGGAACCATAAACGTTCAGGATGAGGAATAGTATATCCGGTTTTTTTGAAATAGTCTGGTTTGTTCTAGGAGGCCTGATGCTCTTTATGGCCATAGACCTGCTCCTGGAGTCGGGTCTGGGTGACAGCTGGTACTACTTTCTTTTCTCATTCCTTGCATTTGCCATGTACTTCTTACGGAGACGTTCGAGAATCACACACCGGTAAACCATGAGTTATCTGAACCTGATCATCTTCATACTGGTATCCATTCTTTTTTCAGCCTTTTTTTCAGGTATGGAAATTGCATTTGTCTCCTCCAACAAGTTAAGAATTGAGATCGACAGGAAGCAAAAGAAAACCTTTGCAGGCATAGTCAGCTTCTTTACCAAACATCCTTCCAGGTTCATAGCCACCATGCTGGTGGGCAATAATATAGCACTTGTCATCTACGGGATCACTTTTGCCATGCTGCTGGAAAAACCCCTCAGAAATATTCTGGGTAATAATGCCGAAGCCGCTCTCCTGCTCGTTCAAACCCTGATCTCTACCCTGCTTATCCTGCTTACAGCCGAATTCCTTCCAAAGACTCTCTTCCGGATCAATCCCAACAACTCGCTCCGCCTGATGAGTCTGCCTATTGCACTTTTTTATGCGATCTTATACCCCATTACCCTTCTCACCATTGGCATCTCCAACTTCACCATGAAATACCTGCTACGAGTCAAACCAGATACCGTAGCGGCTGAACCCGTATTTGGGAAGGTAGATCTGGATCATTTTCTTACCGACATAAAGCCGGAACAGACTACCAATGGAGAAGAGACAGAAGATTTGAAGATATTCAGAAATGCCCTGGAATTCTCCGGACTGAAAGTCCGGGAGTGCATGATTCCCCGAACCGAAGTCATCGCCCTTGAGCTTGACTCCCCGCTGGACGACCTGGCCGAACGTTTTATTGAAACCGGATTGAGCAGGATACTGATCTACAGCGATACCATCGACAATGTGATAGGCTATGTTAATTCCAAAGGTTTGTTCAAAAAGCCGGAAAAGATCAAATCCCACCTTATACCGATACAGATCGTCCCTGAAACTCTCCCGGTAAATAAACTGCTTACTGGCTTTATTAAAGAGGGAAAGAGCATTGCCCTGGTGGTGGATGAGTTTGGAGGGACCTCGGGTTTAATTACCACCGAAGATATCATTGAAGAGATCTTTGGCGAGATAGAGGACGAACATGATACCAGTGACCTGGTGGAGAGAATCCTGGAGAAAAACCATTTCCTGCTTTCAGGGCGACATGAAATTGATTATCTCAACGAAAAGTATTTCCTGGACATCCCCGTATCAGAAGAGTACGACACCCTGGCCGGATATATTATTTATCACTACGAAAGTATCCCCGAAAAAAATACCTCTGTGGAGCTTGATAACTTCCTGATAACCATAACAGATGTCAGTTCAAACCGCATCGAAGAGGCAGAGCTGAAGGTGATCCGCTCCTGATTACACAATTTTCATCCATTCTTTTTGTATTAAACCTCTAATTATTACTATATTCGTACGCTCAAAAAATAAGGATTAGAATCAGTTAAACAGTTATTTATAAATGGCAACATTACAGAATATCAGGAACAAAGCAGGACTACTTGTAGCCGTCGTTATCGCACTTGCACTTTTTGCATTTATCCTTGGCGACTTGTTGGGCTCAGGATCCAGCTCTATGGGAAAAAGATCCGTTGCAGAGATCAATGGAAAAGGGATCGGTGTAAACGACTACATGAATCGGGAAAAGGCCCTGAGGGAGTTTTACGAACTTAATGCAGGCGGACAGTCACTGGATGCAGAGCTTGATAGGCAGATTCAGCAAGAGACCTGGAGAAGGCTTGTGAGAGAAACCATCATGGAGCGCTCCTACGAAAAGCTTGGGATTTACGTTAGTGCCGATGAACTGAAAACCATGATTACAGGCGACCAGACCATGGGATTAAATGGAAATCCTTCCTTAAGCGAGCCACACCCCATTATTCGTCAGATGTTTTCAAATCCCGAAACAGGCCAACTGAATCGCCCCGTGATGACCAACTATTTCAATAGTCTGGACAATCCTCAGTTTGCACAAGAGAAAGTACGCTGGTTATTTATCGAAAATGAGATCGTTGAGGAGAAGATGAATCAGAAGTATTTCAACCTGGTTAGAAAAGGATTTCAGCCCTCCTCTCTTGATCTGAAAGATTACATGACCGAAACAAGAAAGAGCACAGATTTTGCTTTTATCTCCAGGCCGTTTACTGAGATTGCAGATGAAGATATTAGCATAAGCGATGCAGATTTGAAAGCCTTCCTCAAAGAACACCAGGAGACCTATAAGCAGGATGCCTCCCGTACCTTCCAGTATGTGGTATTCGAAGTGGAGCCCAGTGAAAAAGATGTGGAAAGTGCTGAGTACTGGTCTTCCCAAACTCTGGTTGAGTATGCCAGAATAACTGGTGAAGAGATTCCTCGTTATGTGAATGGAACATCAGATGAGCCTTTCGACAACAGGTTCTATGCCTATGAAGAATTACCCGAACTCATCAGGGATTCTGTTTTTAACGCAGGTGAAGAGACCATTGTTGGTCCATACCGCGATCAGGAGTCTTTTAAACTGGCCCGTACTTACGACTCCCAAATGAGGGCTGACTCTGTAAGGGTACGTCATATCCTCCTCTCCCTCCAGGCCTATGGTGGCAACAGGCAAATGATCGTTGAGCTGGCCGACAGTCTTAAAGGAGTTATTGAGAACGGAGGCAATTTTAACCAGATTGCCCTGCAATATTCGGCCGATGAGAGCAACCGAGCTATCGGAGGCGACCTTGGCTGGTTCAAAGAAGGCATGATGGTTACAGATTTCAATGATGCCTGTTTTGAGAACAGCAAAGGAGACCTGGTTAGCGCCGAAACACAGTTTGGTACCCATATCATCCTTATTGAAGAGCAAAGCAGACCCGTTAAAAAAGTTCAGATCGCAACAGTAGTTAGACATATTTTTGCCAGCGATGAAACCAACCAGGACTATTATAACCGGGCAGTGAAATTCAGAGGGAAAGCCACCGATCTGGAGAAATTTACAGAACAAGCCAGGGAATTTGGTCTTGACCCCAGATTTGCTCCCAACATTGCTAAGGACCAATCGACCATTCCAGGCATTGATGATCCCAAAAGAATTACCAAATGGGCCTATACCTCTGAGGTAAATAGTGTCAGTAATATTTTTAGTGAGAGCGACGATAAATACATAATCGCTGTACTGACTGAAGCCCGAGAAGAAGGATATGCCAGTCTGGAAAGTGTACGCGCTGAACTGACCCTTGCCGTGAAGAAAGAGAAGAAGGCTGAAAAACTGATTGAGATGCTTAATGAGCAGCTTGCCGGTGTCACCGACCTCTCTCAATTCGGAATTGAAAACAGTGAGAATGTTGGTGAAGCCACCCAGATCAAGTTCGCCAATACCTATGTAGCAGGTGTTGGGCTTGAGCCCTATGTGGTTGGAGCTTCCATGTACCTGCCGCTGGACCAGATCTCTGCTCCCCTGGTGGGTGAAAGCGGTGTATTTGTTATTGCTGTGACAAACCGGACAGAGGATCCCACCACTGCAGGAGACGCTGATGCCGCCAAATCGAGGTTGAAGTACACACTGGAATCGAGAAGTAATTTCGAAGCTTACAACGCCCTGGTAGATGCTGCCAAGGTAGAGGATAACCGTCTCGAGATCTTCTACAACTAGCGCTCGCATTTGTTAGCTCACAGCGTGCTTATTTTGCTTCGCAAAAAAATGCCAGGCTGCTTCGCCTAACAATTGCTCGCTTAAGCAAGCCTAACAAGATAAGAGTATATACGAAAGGGCGCCGGAAACGGTGCCCTTTTTCTTTTCCTGACTTTCAGACCAAAATGATCAGATTTCCCCCTGCTACTTCCGGACCGGGTCTCTTTTTTACATAACTTGAACATTACTGTGACAATGGACCTCTGATTACACTTTAATTTTGATTGAAGTATAATCAAACTAAAATCTGGAGGTACACGACCATGAAAACTTCAACTGTATGTAAGCTGAGTGCATTGCTGGTAATCCTGACAATAGGAACTCTATCGCCCCTGCAGGCCCAGAATCCTGAAGCACTATTTCAACAGGGTTTAATCAAAGAGGAGGGCGAGGGATCCCTTCAGGAAGCCATTGATATTTACATCAAAGTTGCTTCTGATGAGTCTGTTGAACGACCTCTGCAGGCAAATGCCCTGCTTCACATGGGGCTCTGCTATGAGAAGCTGGGAAGGGCCGAGGCCCAAAAAACCTACAGATACATTGTCAATAATTACCCTGATCAGCCAGAAACCGTAAAAGTGGCCAGGGAAAAGCTAGCTCTGCTGTCACAAACTGAAATCAATGAGACTGAAAAGTCAGGAGAATTAAGTATCCGAAAAGTCTGGGAAGTCCCGGATTATCTGTTTGGGGAAGTTTCACCTGATGGGAAATACATTTCATATGGGACCTGGAGTACTGGTGATTTGGCAATTTATGAGCTGGCTAACGGAAAGACCCGGCGTCTGACCAATAATGACAGCTCGAATAGAAGCCAGGTATATGCGGAATACTCAAGATGGTCGCCCGATGGAAAGCAGATTGTTTATACCTGGCGGAATGGTATGGAATATGAATTACGCACGATCGGACTGGATGGTTCTGAGCCTAAAGTGCTCTACACCAATAAAGAGGCAAGATATATTGCCG
>QMPQ01000030.1 GCA_003648635.1 Bacteroidota bacterium
ACGATATGTCAAGCATCAGGAGAAGGAAGAGAGACAAATAGAAGAACAACAACATCGTTTCGATTTTTAAAGCCCCCTTTGGGGGTATTTCAATGCCACCTTCTCAGAGGGTGGATTTTTACTGTTCTAACTAAAGGCGATGAAAAGAAGGAGTTTTATAGGGAAGGCCGCCATCGGCCTGGTCACCTTCACAGGTGTGATAGCTGCCATCACATATTTGAGGCAGTTTTTTCCACGACTGGCTGGTGAAAAACGACGCATTATCCTGAGCGATCCCCGGAAGTTTCCCGTGGACACCTTTACCTTTCTGGAAGAGCACAATCTCTATGTTTATCGCGACCATGAGGGAATCAAAGCAGTATCTGCCATCTGCACCCATCTGGGCTGTATCCTGGAAAAGAGCACTGATGGATTTGAATGTCCCTGTCATGGTTCATGTTACAGCAGTAATGGAGAGGTGCTGTCGGGACCCGCACCACGCGATCTGGCCTGGTACAGCGTTAGCAGCGGTGCCGACGGAAAAATTGTAATCAATCCCGGAAAGAGCGTTCCACCCGATGAGAAATTCTTAACTTCCTGATGCTCCATGGATAGCTCTAAAAAACCGTCGGGGATCATCAATCGCAATTTTTTTCTGCACATTCATGCCAACAGGGTGCATATAAACTCTATGAAACCCACCTATACTTTCGGCTTAGGGATTATGCTGGGCTTTCTGTTTCTGATCATGCTGTTCACCGGGGTCGTCCTGATGCTCTATTATACGCCCTCGGTGGAGACTGCTTACCAGTCGGTTAAGGATATTGTTAATGTGGTGCCCGGGGGACGAATTATCCGGAACATGCACCGTTGGGCATCGCAGGGGATGATCATTTTGGTCTTCCTGCATCTGCTGCGTGTCTTTTATACAGGATCTTATCTGGGGAAGCGCTCCCTGAACTGGGTAATCGGGGTAGTCTTGCTGATTATTACGCTGCTAAGCAATTTCAGTGGATACCTCTTGCCATGGGACCAACTTGCTTACTGGGCGGTGACCATTGGTTCCAATATTGCAGCATCGGCCAGGGAGCTTACCGACCTGCTGGGTATTACCAATGTATTTGATCCGGGAGGATTTTTGAAGAAATTGCTGATCGGAGGAGAGACCGTTGGGCAACCGGCCTTATCTCGGTTTTTTACTCTGCACGTGATCTTTCTTCCTGTCTCCATGCTTATCCTGCTGGGAATTCATTTCTGGAGGATCCGGAAAGATGGGGGACTGAGCCGACCGGTGCGTTATGCAGAGGACAAAGGGAGTACCAACAAATGGTATGCCTGGCCGGTACTGATGTGGACCGAACTTGGATTGCTATTGCTGGTGGTGGTGGTGGTCTTATTTATAGCGCTGCTGGCCGATGCTCCGCTTTTGGAGCAGGCCAATCCTTCCTTTCCCGAAAATCCTGCCAAATCGCCCTGGTACTTCCTGGGCATCCAGGAACTGGTCTCCTATTCTGCTTTTGCTGGAGGACTGCTTATTCCGGTACTCTACCTGGGTTTCCTTTTTTCCATTCCCTACCGCGATCGGGAGGACAAGTATGTGGGTCAGTGGTTTTCCGGGAAGAGCGGTTTAAAGATCGTATGGCGCTCTGCGGCCTTTGCTTTTTTGCTGGTGGTACTACAGTTATTTGTGTTGATCAGGTTTGGCTGGCTGCGCGATTGGTTTCCGGGAATATCACAGTGGTTTGTGATGTTGATCAATCCGGCCACCATAACGGGCGGAATCTTTATTTTGATGGCAGAGATCATCCGGCGAAGGAGACATTCTTCACGAATGGCAGCGTTGGCCCTGTTTACCAGTACTTTTGTAGCCCTGGTCATTTTCACAGTCGTTGGAATCTGGTTCAGGGGGCCCAACTGGGAGTTTTTCTGGTCAGTTAACCAGTGGCCGGTCATTTAACTGTTATGATGGACGAACAGAAATACAGATACAGGGCACAATGGCTGGTGCTGATAGGGGCAGGAGTCCTGCTTCTCCTGCTGTTCGGTGCATGGATCAGTGAGGGGAGCAATAAGGAGTGGAGAAAGATTCAAAAAGCTTATGCAGGAATGTTAGAGGAGAGAGCGGAGGGCGAATACGATGCCTTTGAACGGGGAATTTTCCAGGTGGATCTGCCCGATTTCAATCGCTCCGACCGTTGTATCTCCTGCCACCATGGTCTGGAGGATCCTGCCATGCAGCAGATGCCTCAGCCCCATACAAGTCACCCGGGAGATTTTCTGGGAGATCATCCTGTACAGCAGTATGGCTGCACCATGTGTCATGGTGGGCAGCCTGGAGCACTTTCCAGGGAGGAGGCTTTTGGTCAGCTTTCTGAGACTCACTGGCCCTATCCACTCCTGGAGCAACCCTATATCCAGGCTTCCTGTGGGAAGTGCCATCTGGCCATCTTTAGTGAGCAGACTATGGATAATACAGGAGATGATCTGACTGGCCCCATGGGGGGTATGGAGGTTTTTCTGAAGGGCTTAACAATTTTCTCAGCTGAAGGGTGCCTGGGCTGTCACCAGGCCAGGGGTGTGGGGGGTATTCTGGGTCCCGATCTTACCGAACAGGGAGAGAAGACAAGGCATGAATATAGCTTTCAAAATATACAGGGAGAGCAGACTATCTCCAACTGGTTGAAGGAGCACTTCAGAGATCCTGAGATGGTTTCGCCGGGTTCGCAGATGCTCAGGATTAACCTGGATGAAGGGGAGATGGAGGCCCTGGCAATATTCGTAATGGGTCTGGCCAAGCCTGATATACCCTTTGAATATTTCTCCATGGCTACCCTCAATGAGTTTAAAGGGAACAGGGAGTCCCTGGATGGAGAGGCAGGATTTGCATATTTATGTTCTGCGTGTCATGGTAAGCTTGGAGAAGGAAAAAGCTACAAGGAATTTAAAACTGGTATCCCCGCCATTGGGAACCCGGATTTTCTCAGGGTGGCTTCGGCTGACTATATCCGGTTTACCATTGAAAAAGGGCGCAGCCTGCGCCAGATGGGTAGCTGGTCGCAGGGAATCTCGGGCCTGACTTCTTCGGAGTTGGATGGAATAGCCCACCATTTGAAATTGCAGGGGAAGCCGGCTCCGGGCAGGGAGTTATCAGGAAAGCCGGGAAACAGTAGCAGGGGAGGACATTTGTATGAACTCTATTGCATGGCTTGTCACGGTAGGGAGGGGAAAGGCGATGTGGCGGTGGCCCTGAACCAGGAGGGATTTCTCAACAAAGCCGACGATCAGTTCATTTTGGCAACCATATTAAATGGCAGGGGGAATACAGGCATGCCGGGCTGGTCCTTACTGGAGGATGAACAGCTTGTTGATTTGCTTGCCTATATTTCAGTCTGGCGAACCGGCAGGATTTCCACAGCTAACATCGATCTGCCTGAAGCTGATCTGGAGCAGGGAGCCTTACGTTACCATTTCCTTTGCTCCCGGTGTCATGGAGAATTTGGAGAGGGTGAAACCGGACCTGCCATCATCAACAGAGATTTTCTGGATGCTGCCGATAATAACTTGCTTTATGAAACCATTGCCCAGGGTCGCAGCCATACGGCCATGTTTGGTTGGTCGACCGATGTTTACAACCAGGAGAAATTGGAACGCCAGGATATCAGCAATATCATTGGATACATGAGATCTTCGGCACAGAAGGAACTGAGCTATGTATACCCGGGCAGTAATCCAGGCCAGCGCACAGAAGGAGCTGTTATTTTTGAGAAGAACTGCGCCGAGTGTCATGGCTTATCGGGAGAGGGTATGAAAGCCCCGGCTCTTAACAACCAGGAGTTTCTGAGTGCCTCTTCTAATGGTTACCTGCTGGCAACCATAACTGTGGGAAGATCCGGAACAGCCATGCCTTCATGGGGTTATGGAGATGCAGAACATCCACAGCTTGCCGGTAAGGATCGTCACGACCTGGTTGCCTATATCCGTTCCTTCCAGCGTATTCAAATTAAATATTAGATTCATCGGCCTGATATGCGGCGACTTTCATAAAATGAAAGTTAATTATAGGTGTGGAGGAAACTTTTTTTCAAATTTCACGTATTTTGTAGTAACCTAGAATCATCAGGGCTGCATATGAGTTATAAAGTATTTGTACTCTTTTCTTATCCGAACGACAAGATATATGTTGGTTACACCACCAGTCTGACCGATTATATGATTACCATGAATGTGATGGAGTCTGATAATCCTCTCTACCAGTTCAGACCCTGGACCCTGGTACATATGGAGCTGTTTATAGCTGAGGAGGAAGCCATGATCAGAGAAGGATTCCTGAAGCAGGAAATTGGCCAGGCATATATCAGGAGAGAGATCCTACCTATGTTTGATTTCCAGTAAAGGTGCTATCTTTGTGCCATGTCGGAAAAATCACCAAGGAAGCTGTTTCGAAAGCTGACCCATAAGTACCGTATGGTCCTTCTGAATGAGGACACATTCGAGGAGGTTGGAAATATGCGTTTGACCAGGTTGAACCTGATTGCCCTGGTGGGTATTGTATTGATTCTCCTGGTGTCTATTACCTATATTTTGGTCGCCTTTACTAACATCCGGGAACTGATTCCCGGGTATCCTGATGCAGCTATGCGACAGCATATTCGCACCAATGCCATGAAGCTGGATTCTTTAGAGAATGAGCAGACAATGAGGGATCAATATTTTGATAACCTGAATAGGATAATTTCCGGTGATATGCCCAATATGTATTTGAACGATACCTCCGGAATGGTTGACTCCAGAGACATCAACTTCATGCGTTCTACCAATGATTCATTATTGAGACAACAGGTTGAAGCTGAGGAGCAGTTCAGACTAAGTGTGCTGGATGATAATCAGGTGAGTAAAAAGCTTCACGACTTGCATTTCTTTACACCGGTCGACGGAATCATCACAGGAGAATTCAATCCGGCCGAAAACCATTTTGGGGTAGATCTGGTGGCTGAACCCGATGAGGTTGTAAAAGCTACCCTGGACGGCACCGTTACCATGTCAACCTGGACTCTCGAAACTGGTTATGTGATCCAGATTCAGCACGACTATGAGATCTTATCGGTCTATAAGCACAATGCCAGTCTGTTTAAAACAGCTGGGGAGAAAGTATCTGCAGGTGATGCAATTGCCATCGTAGGCAATTCGGGAGAACTTACCACCGGGCCACACCTCCATTTTGAGCTGTGGCACGATCGTGTCCCCCTGGACCCGGTCGACTATATCGTTTTTTAATCCATGCAGAAGAGAATAGCCATATTTGGCTCCACCGGATCCATTGGTACCCAGGCTCTGGAAGTCATTTCCCAACACCCGGATCTTTTTGAAGTGGAGGTGCTTACCGCCCTGAACAATGTTGATCTCTTGATTGAGCAGAGCATCAGGTATACCCCCAATGTGGTGGTTATCGGAAACGAGAATCATTATGAACGGGTAAAATCGGCTCTTGAAAATCATCCCATCAAAGTTTACTGTGGAGCGGATGCAATTGCCCAGGTAGGCACCTTTGATTCGGTCGATATGGTCCTGACTGCCATGGTGGGATTCAGCGGATTAAAACCAACCATTGAAGCGATCCGGGCCGGCAAGAGCATTGCCCTGGCCAATAAGGAAACCCTGGTGGTGGCTGGAGAGCTGATTATGAAGGAGGCTGAGGCAAACAGAGTACCCATTATTCCTGTGGATTCGGAGCATTCGGCTATTTACCAGTGCCTTGTGGGTGAGGGGAACAACCGGATTGAGAAGATCATCCTGACTGCATCGGGCGGACCTTTCAGGGAGTGGGATATAAAAGACCTGGAAAGGGTAAGTCCCGATCAGGCCCTTCGTCATCCTAACTGGTGCATGGGACCCAAGATCACCATCGATTCTGCTACCCTGATGAATAAAGGCCTGGAGGTTATTGAAGCCAGGTGGTTGTTTGGTGTTGGACCCGATGAAATCGAGGTGGTTGTCCACCCGCAATCCATTATTCATTCGATGGTTCAGTTCTCCGATGGTTCCATCAAGGCCCAGATGGGTTTGCCGGATATGAGGCTTCCCATTCAATATGCGTTCAGCTATCCCCACCGATTTGATTCAGATTTTGAAAGATTTGACTTCCTAAAGCACTCCAACCTCACTTTTGAACAGCCTGATACGAAAATTTTTCGTAATCTTGCACTTTCTTATGAGGCGCTGCGAAAAGGAGGGAACTGGCCCTGTATATTAAATGCAGCCAACGAAGTAGCTGTTGAAGCTTTCCTGAAGGAGAAGATCGGATTTCTGCAAATCCCGGATGTAATAGAGGAAACATTGAGCAGGTCTACCCATATTAAGGCGCCTGAACTGGAAGATTACCTTAATTCTGACCTGCTGGCAAGGCAGGTTGCACAAGAACAAATTTAAGTAAGAATGGATGTATTAGTTAAAATAGCCCAGCTGCTGGTAAGCCTGTCAATCCTGATAGTTTTACATGAATTGGGGCATTATACCCTGGCCAGAATTTTTAAAGTCAGGGTGGAAAAGTTTTACCTCTTTTTTGATGCGGGGTTCTCCCTGTTCAAGAAAAAGATTGGAGACACCGAATATGGAATTGGATGGCTTCCTCTTGGTGGATATGTGAAGATTAGCGGGATGATCGATGAGTCCATGGACCGGGAGGCGATGAAACAGCCACCCAAACCTTATGAATTCAGATCCAAAAAGGCATGGCAAAGACTATTGATCATGCTGGGTGGCGTAATTGTAAACTTCCTGCTGGCCCTGTTCATCTATATCCTTGTGTTTTTCAAATGGGGCGAAGAGTATGTTCCGGTGGACCGCTTGATTTATGGCTATAGTTTCGAGCAGGAATTTCAGGATCTGGGATTGGAGAATGGGGACAAGATTCTGGCTCTGGATGGGGAAGTTGTTGACCGCTGGATTTCCATTCATCATGATATTGTTGTGAATGATCCACGAGTGATACAGGTGGAGCGTGACGGAAAGATCATGGATATCCAGATACCGGAAGGAATGACCTCGACGCTTCTAAAACTTCAATATGTCATGGAACCCAGGGTGCCCTGTGAGGTGGATGGAATGGCGAAAGATGGAGGCATGGCCTTGGCTGGTGTTGAATTAAATGACAGGATCATTGGAGTCAATGACACTCCGATACAATTCTATGACGAGTTTAAGGACATGACCAGAAAGGAGATTAATACCTCTTTTGATCTAAGCATTTTGCGTGGAACGGATACAATCCAGGTCCAGGCCTCCACTAATGAGGATGGTATGTTTGGCTTCTCACGAAAGCTTTATTACGATTTCTACGAAACCGTGGTTGTCAAATACTCCTTTATTCAATCTATACCCGCCGGGATCAACCGGGGATTTGAAATTACAGGCAGTTACCTGAAGCAACTGAAGATGTTGTTTAAACCGGAAACCAAGGCCTATGAAGAGCTGGGCGGTTTTATTAAAATCGGAAGTATATTCCCCTCCACATGGAATTGGGAACGCTTCTGGAACATGACCGCATTTCTATCCATTATTCTGGCCATTATGAATGTTCTGCCTATTCCTGCACTGGATGGTGGGCATGTGATGTTCCTGATGTTTGAGATAATAACCGGTAGGAAACCTGGAGATAAGTTTATGGAATATGCTCAAATTGTTGGTATGATACTGCTGTTGAGCCTGCTCCTTTATGCTAATCTGAACGACATCATTGGATTATTTAAGAATTAGAACGAATATATTGTTATTTTTGTAGTACAAACCTTATAAATAATAGAGATAGATGGAAGCTTTTATAACCCTTGCAATAGGAGTGTGGCAAATTGTAGTTGTTGTTTTGCTTGTTCTGCTGCTTTTTGGCGGCCGTAAAATCCCGGAATTGATGCGTGGTGTTGGACAGGGAATGCAGGAATTCAAAAAAGCTACTGCTGATAATGACGATGATGAAATCATAGTGGACGACACTGAGGACACTAAGAAAGTCAAAGATGGAAAGAAGTAGTATCCAAGGTAATTATAAGGCCTGTCTGCTAAAGCTGACAGGCTTTTTTGTCTTTGCTAGTTTCCTCTTGCTCGCTTCTTCCTGCGACACGGGGAACCAGCAGGGAGGAATGGCCGGAAGGATTATGCCCAATGTAACCGGTGGTACCGGAGAAGTACTGGTTGTGATGGACCAGTCTAACTGGGAAAATTCTGCTGGCGATCTTCTTCAGGATATTTTGAAGGAGGAGTACCCCGGGCTACCACAATCGGAACCGCTCTTTGATGTAATACAGGTGACGGCGTCTTCTTTCGATGGAGTCTATAAGTTTCATCGTTCTGTGGTGTTAACGACTGTAAGCTCTGGACTGGAACCAAATATCAGGTACAGGGAGAACGTCTGGTCAAAACCTCAGATCATGGTTCAGATGGAAGCTCCCACTGCTATAGCCCTGAGAGAACTTATCAGCGAGAATGAAGCGACAATCAAGAGCTTCCTGGTACAGTATGACAGGAACAGATTGATGAATGTCTATAAGGATTCTAAAGATCCTGCCATTCAAAAGGATATTGCCACGCATCACCAGGTGCGGCTGGCTATTCCCAGGGGGTACAACATGGATTTCAGCAAGGAGGATTTTACCTCAGTATCCATCGAGTCATCTGATCTGTCTCAGGTGATACTAGTCTATGACTATCCGGCCAATGGACCTGAGGACCTGAATATTGCCAACATAATTAAGAAGAGGAACAGTTTCACAAAAACCTATACGAAGGGACCCAGAGATGGCTCTTATATGGTCATCGCCAGTATGTTCGAGCCCATTGCATATGATGTCAAGAACAACAACATGGATGTTCTTGAATTAAGGGGCTTGTGGGATCTTGAAAACGGTTTCATGGGCGGACCCTTTGTTAGTCACTCGGTGTATGATGCCAAGCGAGGACGTATCGTTACTGTGGATGGATATGTCTATCATCCCAACCAGAAGAAGCGTGTTAAGATGAGACAGCTGGAGGCGATTATCTACTCTATGGAGATCATCTGATCGAACCACTACTTTGCACTATCACTTTGCTATCCTGTTTCCAGGCTTAGCACATCAAGTTACCTGGTAACGAATAGGTTGGGCTTTTCAAATTCGAACAGCGTGGGATAGTCCTCATCAAACTTCTTGAGGATCTCAGTCATGATGACTTCCCGCATAAATTTGGACTTGTTTCTGATCTTATATTTCTCACAATAGAGCTTAATAGCTTCCTGCTCCCTCTGGTTAAAGAGAATGGAGGTTCTATGGGTCCTCCGGAGTTTCTCGTTATTGTTTTGATCCACCTTGTATATTCGATTTTGGTTGGCTAAAAATAACCAAAGCCCGTCGTAAAGTAGCCTTCAGGCCTCATATACAATCAACAACTTCCTAACATTGAAAGAATGCCAAATATATATGAGAGTAAAAAACACCATATATATATAAATATATAGTTAATATACAGGAATATAGAAAATATAACATAGTGTGAATATGTATGTATTTATGATTTCTCCTGAATAATTATGTTGGATTTGCTAATCTCGGAATAGTCCCATGAATGCGGAAGGTCGGAACAGGCCCAATAGAAAGGCACTACCCAGACAGAAGACAGCCAGAAGCAGGAGCCCGGGAATCCATCCCGGGATAAGAAGTGACAGATAGCCCACCAGCAGGTTGATTGCAAGGAAAGCTGCCAGTTTGATATAGATATCTTTGTTAGCCGGTATTCTTAGCAGGCGGATTGTGAGGAACATTTGAGTAATGGCATAGAAACCCTGTGAAGCAAGGCTCGAAATGGCAGCTCCCAGGGCCTGGTGCCGTGGAATCAGTACCAGGTTCAGCCCGATATTGATGATCACAGTGATGGCAGCAGCAATGTTGAGCTGACGAAGATTGTGGTTTGCTGTGAGCAGGGTTCCGTAAAGGTAGCTGATGGAGACAAACAAAAACCCGATCATCAGGATGCCGAATATGTTTGAGCTGTAAGGGGCGTGTGCTTTGTAAAGCAGATCGATAATCTCAAATTTGTAATAATAAGCTATGCATACAACAGAAAGCCCTGTCACCATCAGCAGGGGAAGTGCTGTTCGAACCAGCTCATTCACATCCTGCTTCAGATGAATCATCCGGGAGAACATAGGAAGCAGCAGCATGGCAAACAGGAGAGAGAACTGTGTGGCGGCCTCGAATATCCTGAAAGACTGGGCATAGATCCCTGCTTGCTCCCTGCCATTTTCAAGCAGCCGCTCCAGCATTACTGAATCAACCCGGTTAAATAGAGCCATCAAAAAGATCAATAGAGCAAATGGGTAACTGGCCCGAAGAATCTTCAGAGAACCTGATATACTGAAGAGGTGAAAAAATGAGCCTGATTTGAACCGGACTATGCTGGCACTGGTAATCAGGGTCAAAGTGTAAGAGGCTGTTTGGGCATATACAAACCACTCAATTTGAAAAGGTCTTTGCATGATGTTTCCCCAGAGGAGCAAGCCTGTAAAGAGAATCATCAGGCTTCGGTCCAGAACTGAGAGCAGACTGTCGGTGCGGTATAACTGCAATCCACTGATGTTGGTTCTGAAATAGAGAATAAAGGAAGCCAGAAACTGGTTTAGGACCAGAATCCAGAGCAATTGAAACTGCTCATGGTTGTATCCCAGAATCTTTCCCGATACAAGAACCACTCCTGCATAAATAAGCGACAAAAATAATTTAAGCGGAATGATGGCAGCCAGGTGCCCTTTTAGCTTGGTGTGGTCCCTGGAAATGGCCCGGTTGTTAAAATTATTAATCCCAACATCAAGCAACATGTTAAGAATAAAGGCGAAATTGAAAAGGGAGAAATAGAAACCATAGATTTCTTCACCTACCTGATTCTGAACTCCCACCTCAATACCAAAGAACCAGATTGGTTTGATCAGCAGGTTCAAAAAGATCAGCAGGGTCAGATTGGTGACGAAGTGTTTTTTCAAACTCAGGCGCTTAAAATATTTTTTATATCAATACAAATGTAATAAGTTCGCTCCATAATTATTATAGGATACTTTGGAGCAGGTGACAAAAAGTAGAACGATTGCTGTAAACACAAGGCTTTTGATGCCTGGAAAGCTCGATGGCATTGGCTGGTTTACCTTTGAGACCTTGAAACGGATCACCGTTGCTCATCCCGAAGTTGATTTTATTTTTCTGTTTGATCGCAAATACAGCCCGGAGGTGGTATTTGGAGAGAATGTGAAGCCTGTGGTACTGGGGCCAGCAACCCGTCACCCTTTTCTCTGGCATTTCTGGTTTCAGTGGCGTGTCAAAAGATACCTTAGAAAGAAGCGTCCGGACCTATTTCTTAGCACGGATGGGTTCATTCCCCTCTGTACTGTAACACCTTCCGTGTCAGTGATTCACGATATAAATTTCGTACACCGTCCTGGCGACTTGCCCTGGTTGGTGAGGAAGTATTACAGACATTATTTCCCAAAATTTGCTCACAGGGCCACCCGGATCGTTACCGTATCAGAATATTCCCGAAGAGATATAATAAACCAGTATGAGGTCCCCGAGGAAAAGGTCGATATGGCTTACAACGGGGTTAATGAAAGGTACCATCCACTTACTGTGGAACAGGCAATAGAAGTGCGTAAAGCCTATACGGGAGGATCACCTTATTTTGTTTTTGTAGGAAGTATACACCCTCGCAAAAACATTGCCAACCTGCTAAAGGCTTTTCAACTGTTCAAAGATGAGAATAAGAAGAATTATAAAATGGTGTTGGTAGGGGAGAAATTTTTTCTAACCAAGCCCATGGAAGAGCAGCTCGAGAAAATGAAAAACAAGCAGGATGTCATCTTTACCGGCCGCCTTACTCCCGATCAGCTGAATGATGTGCTTGGAGCAGCCTGGGCCATGACCTTTGTTCCCTACTTTGAGGGATTCGGAATCCCCATCCTGGAGGCCATGAAATGTGATATTCCTGTAATCGCCTCAAATGTAACCAGCTTGCCCGAAATTGCCGGAGATGCAGCGCTTTATGCCTCACCCGAGAGTCCGGGTAGTATCCGCGACGGAATGATCAGGATTGTCCGTGAAGAGAGTTTGCGAGACGAGCTCATAGAAAGAGGCAGGGAACGTCGCAAATTATTCAGCTGGGACCATACTGCAGAAAAGCTTTGGGATTCTGTTCAGCATGTCTTGGATACCCATGCTTAAATCCTTTCATATTGAAGGAGCAGTGGAGGCTGGCTGCGATGAAGCTGGCAGGGGTTGTATTGCAGGACCCGTATTCGCAGCTGCGGTGATTCTTCCACTACATTTTAGCAACCCGGTGCTGGATGACAGCAAGAAACTGTCTGCAAAAAAGAGACTGCTTTTACGTCCTCTGGTTGAGCAGGAAGCTCTGGCCTGGGGTGTTGGGGTGGTCCATGAGAAGGAGATTGATCAGATTAATATACTCAATGCCTCCTTTCTGGCCATGCATCGGGCATTGGACAAATTACAGGTGCACCCTTCACATCTGTTGATTGATGGTAACCGGTTTAGACCTTATGGCGGCATCGCCCATTCCTGCATTGTTAAAGGCGACGGGATATTTGCTTCAATTGCTGCGGCCTCCATACTGGCAAAAACACACCGGGATGAGTATATGCTTAGCCTGCACCAGGAGTACCCCCATTATGCCTGGAACAAGAACATGGGTTATCCCACCAGGGAGCATCGGAAGGGACTACTAAAGCATGGGCCCACACCCTACCACCGGCGTTCCTTCAAATTGCTGGACGACCAGACTCGGCTTGAGTTTTCTTAAACATACGGATTTGCTTACAAAACACCTGTTTACATGGTAGTTTCAGGAAGAATTTTACAATATTTGCAAATCATAAAAAAAGTATTGATATGAGGAAGTTTTTTCTTTTACTGACAGCCCTGGTTTTTACTTTCCAGGCAAGAGTACATGCAGATGAGGGCATGTGGTTGCTGAGCCTGATTGGCCAGGTGAATATGGATGAGATGACCGCTTTGGGTCTCGAGTTAACTGCCGAACAAATTTACAGTATTAACCAGGCCAGCCTGAAAGATGCAGTAGGCGCACTGGACCGGGGTTCATGTACAGCCGAACTTGTTTCGCCCGACGGTCTTTTACTGACTAACCACCACTGTGGATATGGTGAGATCCAGAACCACAGTTCACTGGAGCATGACTACCTGAAAGATGGTTTTTGGGCCATGACCAGGGATGAGGAGCTGCCCAACGAGGGCAAGACCATTACCTTCCTGGTAAGGATGGAAGAGGTTACTGAGCAGATTGTTCCCGAGCTGAATGAGGATATGGGAATGCAGGAACGTTCTTCAAAGGTGCGCTCTCTTTCTGAAACCATCACCACAGAAGCTACCGAGGGAAACGAGTATGAAGCAACTGTCAGGAGTATGTTCAACGGAAACAGGTATTTTCTTTTTATTACCCAAACGTACAGGGATGTGCGCCTGGTGGGTGCTCCACCCGAATCCATTGGAAAATTTGGTCATGACACCGACAACTGGATGTGGCCTCGCCATACCGGTGACTTTTCTATGTTCAGGGTTTATACAGCACCCGATGGCTCACCGGCCGATTACAGTCCAGAAAACGTTCCCCTGAAGTCAAAATACCACTTATCCATCTCCACGAAAGGATATGAAATGGGGGATTTTGCCATGGTTATGGGTTTCCCCGGAAGTACTTCCCGTTATATGACATCCTGGGAGATTCAGGAGTCGCTTGAGATCGATCATCCCATTCGCATCCAGGTGAGGGGAATTAAACTTGAGCTGATGATGGAAGATATGCAAGCCAGTGATAAGGTGCGGATTCAGTATGCATCCAAGCACAGTCGCTCTTCCAACTACTGGAAGAACTCCATCGGGATGAGCAAGGGATTAAAGAAGTTAAAAGTCACTGAAAAAAAGCAGAAGCAAGAAGCGGATTTCACCTCTTGGGTAAATCTGAGCGATGAGCGCAAAGAGCTTTATGGCAATGCCCTGACTGATATTCAGACTGCTGTTGAGGGCAGGAATGAGCTGATGATTGCCTTCAACTATTTAGTTGAGGCCTATTATCAGGGAATAGAAACTGTGGGTTTTGGGCGCAATCTGAGGGAACTGGATATGGCTCTTGCCGATCCGGAGCCCGACCAGGAGAATATTGATGCGATTACCACTGCTCTGAAAGAGCGTGCTGAAGGATTCTACAAAGACTACAATGCACCTACCGATAAAAAGGTAATGACAGCCATGGTTGCCCTGTTGATGGACGAATTGGGTGATGAGAACCTACCCTCCTCCATCCTTGAGGCTAAAACCAAGTACAAAGGTGATGCCGTCAAGTATGTGGACAATTACTTTAAAAAGTCGTTTTTATGCGATCAGACCAGGTACAATGCATTCATGGACAATCCATCATTAAAAGTATTAAAGAAAGATCCCGGATACCGGGCCGTTCAAGCTTTCCAGAAGCTTTTCGAGGTACGAGGAAAGATGGCTCAGTTTGAAGAGCCCTACGCCCGAGGCACCAGGCTCTATCTGAAGGGATTGATTGAGATGTATCCCGACAAGGATTTCTATTCCGATGCCAACTCTACCATGCGTATGAATTACGGAGTGGTGGGGGACTATTATCCCAGGGATGCGGTTCTTTATACCCATTATACCACCCTGAAAGGAGTAATGGAGAAAGAGGATCCTAATAATTTTGAATTCGTGGTATCCGAGAGGCTCAAGGAGTTCTATGAAAGTAAAGATTACGGACCATACGGGGAGAATGGAAGCCTGAATGTCTGTTTTACCACCAACAACGATATCACCGGTGGAAACTCCGGAAGTCCTGTGATGAATGCCAATGGCGAGCTGATCGGGATCGCCTTTGACGGGAACTGGGAAGCTATGAGTGGTGATGTGGCTTTTGAGACAGAATTGCAGAAATGCATCAATGTAGATATCAGGTATGTCCTGTTTGTGATTGACAAATATGCAGGAGCCGGACACCTGGTGAATGAAATGACACTGGTAGAGTAATGCAACCATGGCCCCGGGAGAAATAGTCATATATACAGACGGAGCTGCCCGGGGTAATCCCGGTCCAGGCGGACTGGGTGTTGTGATGCTATATGGAAAGCACCGCAAGGAGCTCTCTGAAGGTTTCAGGTTAACAACCAATAACCGGATGGAGCTACTTGCTGTGATTAGGGGCTTGGAAAGCCTGAAACGAGAAGATCTGAGTGTAAAGATCTATACCGATTCGCGTTATGTTTCCGATGCGGTGAACAAAGGATGGGTTTTTTCCTGGGAGGCAAAGCGCTTTAAGAACAAGAAGAATGTGGATCTCTGGCAGCAGTTCCTGGTTCAGTACCGAAAATATAAGGTGCAGTTTATTTGGGTAAAAGGGCATGCCAGTATTCCGGAAAATGAAAGATGCGACAGGCTGGCCGTTGAGGCCAGTCACGGCGCTTCACTTCCGAAGGATATCGGGTATGTGGAAAACAAGGATGAAACTTTAATATAGTTTTTCTTAAATTTCAGTACCAAACCGGATTCATCATGTTGAATAAGTCAATCCTGTCATATCAGGGGCCTCTTTCTTTCAGTACCATTGACTGGTTGCTTTCGGAATTTAAATTGGCTGCAAATGACAATGATATCTCCTTCAAGACTTACAAGAAGATGATATCCGTGATGATAGAGGCATTGGAAAACGTCACCAAATACTCTGACAAGTTACTTTGTAACGGCGATCGTTTCTCTGCATTTTGTCCTTCCTTCCAGATAAGCTGTAACGATTCGGTGATTGAGATGGAGACAACAAACCCGGTTAAGAAGCAGGAGGTGAGTCCCCTCAGGACCAAGATCGACCATGTGAACAGCCAGGATAGCGATGCATTAAAAGAGCTCTACAAGTCCATCATTACCAATGGGGAATTCTCTGCAACCGGGGGGGCAGGTCTGGGCTTTATCGAGATGGCTAAAACCACCGGTAGCAAACTGGAGTATGCCTTTGAAAATCTGTCTAAAGATTACTCCCTTTATACTTTCAGGGTGTCCATGCACATATAAGCATGGTGTTCTATTTCGTGCATTACGGGTTCGTTATCGTACACTTTCCCCGGTGCCCTTCCTTTATGGGTTTATATAAGTAATTTGCTTTAAGACCACTAAACATTGTGGCACGAAAACTGTCTTACTCAGAGCAAGAGATTTGTTATGTGGAGGAATTTCTTTACTGTAGCCTTAAGAAATATCAGTAAAAATAAGGTCTTTACTTTGATCAATGTATCGGGACTGGCCATCGGACTGGCCAGTTCGGTCCTGATCATGTTGTTCGTTATAAAAGAGGTGAGTTTTGACCGTTTTCATGAAAACAGTCAGAGGATCTACAGGCTATACATCGACGGTGTAATGGGCGAGCAGTCCTTCCGTGGACCGTGGACTTCCATGGTGATGGCCCCCACATTTGCCAAAGAAATTCCAGAAATTGAAAAATATGTCAGGTTTGATGTCTATAGCCAGAGCCTGATCTGGTATGAAGGGGAGAGGCATATGGAAGATCATTTTCTCTTTGCTGATTCAACTATCTTCGATATTTTCAGTATCAAAATGATCAAGGGTGATCCACAAACAGCTCTTACGAAGCCCAATAGCATTATTATTACAGAGGAAAAGGCCAGACTCTATTTTGGGGAGGAGGATCCACTGGGACTCCCGCTTCGTGTGAATAACGACAGCAACTTCTATTACGTAAGCGGTGTAATCGAAGCCTTGCCGGAGAATTCCCATTTCTTTGCTGATTTTATCGCTTCCATGGAAACCCTCAGCTGGGAGCATAACATCACCTGGTTCCAGAATTCGATTTTCTCTTACATCCTTTTGAAACCCGGGGCCGATCCGGACCTGGTCGAAAAGAAAATAGCTAATGTGCTGGCTGAGCATATCGGGGCAGAACTTGAATCCATCCTGGGCGTGGGGACTGAAGAGTGGGCCAGAGGGGGGAATCAATATGGGATCTACATGCAGTCTTTGCTTGATATACACCTCCAGCCGGACATTGAAGTGGGAATGGACTCTTGTTTCCGTCCGGTCCATGCCCGGCTCTACATCCACATTTTTAGCCTGGTGGCCTTTTTTATTCTGCTTATTGCCTCCATAAATTTCATGAACCTTTCGACGGCCAGATCGGCTACAAGGGCCAGAGAAATAGGAATCAGAAAAGCAGCCGGCTCACACAGGGCCTTACTGATTCGTCAGTTTTTAACCGAATCGGTTATTCTGAGTTTGATAGCCCTGGCTTTTGCTCTGATTCTTGTGGAGCTTTTATTGCCGTGGTTTAACTATGCCATGGATCTTAATCTGCGAATGGAACGGGTGCAGTACCGCTACCTGCTCCCGGCAGTGTTGCTACTGGCCCTTATAGTGGGACTCCTTAGCGGGACCTATCCGGCGGTATTTCTCTCCAGTTATACGCCCATCGATGGAATCAAGGGTGGGTTTATAGGTAACAGGCGTGCCGGAACCTTTAGAAATGCAATGGTCGTTTTCCAGTTTACCATATCTGTGGCAATTATTGTGGGCACATTGATTGTCTCTACCCAGTTGCGCTTTATGCTGGATAAAGACCTTGGATACGACAAAGAGCAAGTGGTTGTTATTAAGAGAACCTATCCACTGGGAGCAAGCCTCCAGTCCTTTTGTCGTGAGATAGAGAAGATTCCAGGTGTGGTTTCTGCCAGCAACTCAACCACCTATCTGGGCTACAATAACAGTACGGAAACTTACCAGATTAAGGGAAGAGAGGCAGCCAGCAATTTCCTCTTTGAAACCAACTATGTGGACGAAAGTTTTATGCTTACTTATAATTTCCGGCTTGCCGATGAAGAGAGCAGGTTCTTTGATCCTGCCTACTCCACAGATGAATCTGCCGTCCTGATTAACCAAGCTGCTGCAGCCGAATTTGGGATCGCCGATCCCTTTACTACCATAATCCTGGAACCCACCATAGACGGTGACACCAATCAATTGAGAATTATTGGCTTGATGGAGGACTTTAATCATAGCTCTTTACGGGACCCCATCGGCCCTTATATGTTAAGATACAAGGGACAGGATTTAGATTGGTCGGGCATTATTAGCGTACGATTGGGCGTTGCAGGAAAGGGCATCCCAATTACATTAAGCAAGATTAAATCCACCTGGATGGAAATGACCGGGGATGCTCCCTTCCAGTTCTTTTTCCTGGATGATGAGATTGAAAATTATTACAAAGAGGAGAGACGTACGGGCCGGCTGTCCTCTCTCTTTGCTGTCCTCTCCACCTTCATAGCCTGCCTGGGACTGTTCGGTCTGACACTTCATCATACCCATCGCAGAGCAAGGGAGATAGGAATCAGGAAGGCCATGGGAGCTTCCATTTTAGATGTGGTCCTGGTGATTTCCCGTGAGGTAGTGGTTCTGATGGGGATCTCTATTATACTGGCCTGGATTGCGGCCTATCTTTTCATGCAGAACTGGCTACAGGGTTTCCCCTTTAATATTGGATTCAAACCCTGGATCTACATTGTGGCGGCCATCTCAGCCATGTTTATTGCGATCTTTTCTGTAAGTCTGCTTGCCTATCGTGCAGCCAGGAGCAATCCGGCCCTTACCTTGCATTATGAGTAGGGGGGGGAGATCAGAAGGATAGCTTTTTCCTGATATTTTCCAGGTCCTCCGGGGTATCCACCCCCAGTGATGGAAGCTGGGTGACGGCTGTCCTAATAGTGATTCCATGTTCCATCCATCGCAACTGTTCCAGCGATTCGGCCTGCTCCAGTGCCGATGGAGGCAAAGTTACCACCTGCTCTAGTACCTCCCGGCGAAAAGCGTAGAGTCCGATGTGGGTATAAAAAGGAAGGTTTGCCGTCTCTTGATCAAGGCCGGAGCTTCTTACAAATGGAATTGGAGCCCTGGAAAAATAGAGCGCCCTGAAGGACTGATCCACCACCACTTTCACCACATTGGGATTTTCCAGTTCCTCCTTTGCCTCCAGTGGCCTGATCAGAGTGGCAATTCCAGTCCCGGGAGTCTGTATGCAATCAATCAATGTCTGAAGCTGCTCGGGCTGGATCAAGGGCTCATCGCCCTGGATATTGACCACATGGCTAAAACCCAGACCAGTCTGTTGCTCATACACAAGTGCAGCTTCGGCACAGCGCTCCGTACCGCTCGAATGTACAGGTGAGGTCATATGGACTAAGCCACCAAAACGCTCTACTACATCGTAAATACGCTGATCATCAGTAGCCACCAGCAGATGGTCAAAGAGGGAAGAAGCGCGTTCATACACCCACTGGATCATAGGTTTATCTCCCAGCATAGCCAGGGGTTTGCCCGGGAACCGGGTTGAAGCATATCTAGCAGGAATAATGCCCAGGAATTCAGCCACTTTTTTATTTCAAAAATAGGAAACTATCAGGATAAACCTTTTTGAATCCGGCGAAAATTGTAATTTTGTCATACTTTCAGGTTATTTTGTCAGAAAGCATCATGGAAATTCAGCAGATAAAACAACGGTTTTCGATTATAGGGACCTTCCCCGGGCTTGACAGGGCAATTGATATTGCCATGCAGGTGGCTCCTACCGACCTGAGTGTTCTGATTTCCGGTGAAAGTGGAACTGGAAAGGAAGTGTTTCCCCAGATTATTCACTCACTTGGAGTCAGGAAGCATGGTCCCTACATTGCAGTGAACTGCGGAGCAATTCCTGAAGGCACCATCGATTCGGAACTCTTTGGTCATGAAAAAGGCGCTTTTACAGGGGCACATGATACAAGAAAGGGCTATTTTGAGGTTTCAAACGGGGGGACCATATTTCTCGATGAGATAGCCGAACTGCCACTTTCCACGCAGGTCCGACTTTTAAGGGTGTTGGAGACTGGGGAGTATATCAGGGTTGGTTCCTCAAAAGTTCTGAAGACTGATGTCCGGGTAGTTGCAGCTACCAACCTGGATGTGGTTCAGGCCATAAAAGGGGGTAAGTTCCGGGAGGATTTGTTCTATCGCTTAAATACGGTTCCGATCCAGATGCCCTCACTAAGAGAACGGGGGAATGATATCCTGCTGCTTTTTAGAAAGTTTGCAGCAGATTTTTCGGAACGTTACCGCATGCCAGCCATCCGCCTGGATGAGGAGGCCCGCCAGGTATTGCTGAACTACGAATGGCCCGGCAATATACGCCAGTTAAAGAATATCACAGAGCAACTCTCCGTTATAGAGCAGGATAGAGAAGTCTCCGCAGCAGCCTTAATGCATTACCTGCCCGATTATCATAAAACCCGTTTGCCGGCGTTAATAGATAAAGATTCGGTCACAGAAGAGGCTTTTAATTCGGAACGGGAAATTCTTTACAAAGTACTCTTCGATATGAAGAGTGACATGAACGATCTGAAAAAGCTGGTAGCCCAGATTATGGAGAAGGGTTCGGTCAGTACCGATATTGAACAGGAGAATGAGGGGCTTATTAAGAAGTTATATTCTACTGTAGATGACTTGCCGGTGAATGCTGAAAATCTAATCTCTAAGCGGACAACTGTGAGAAAGGAACGGGAAGAGGAGCACATTCTTGATACTGAAGAGATTGTAGAGGAGTCTCTTTCCCTGGAGGATAAAGAAATTGAGTTGATTATCAAGGCACTGGATAAGCACAATGGGAAGCGGAAGTATGCAGCACAGGACCTGGGAATCTCTGAAAGAACCCTCTACAGGAAAATCAAGGAGTACAATATCGAATAGAAAATGAGAAAGATCGCTGCAAATATAAGGTTGACTGTAGTTCTTCTCGCCATTCTGGTGGCGACGACAAGCTGCAAAATGTCCTACTCGTTCAGCGGGGTTAACATCTCCCCTGAGGTGCTGACCTATTCTGTTGATTATTTTCCGAACCGGGCAGCACTTGTTCAGGCACAGCTCAGTCAGGTGTTTACAGATGCGATGATGGATAAGATACAGGGCAATACAAATCTTGATCTTTCTAACCAGGGTGGGGATGTACAGTTTTCAGGCGAAATTACCAATTATGAAACAAGGCCTACTGCTATCACCAGCGCTGAAACAGCAGCACGTAATAGACTCACCATTACCGTGCGTGTGAAATACGCCAATGTAACGGAGCCTGATCTTGACTTTGACTCGAGTTTCAGTCGGTACGAGGAATACGATGCGTCTGCACCCCTCTCCGAGGTGGAGAACGCACTGATCACACTTATTGTCGAGAACCTTGTGGAAGATATATTCAATAAAGCATTTATTTCCTGGTAATCCTAGCCTATATGAACGCTTCAGATATCATACGCCTGCTTAACACCAATCATTACGCGCCTGTCGACCTGGATGAGGTGAATAAACTCTGCAGCGATTTTCCGGAGTTCAGTACTGTTCACCTGCTGAAGGTTCGTATTATGGAGGCTCTTGGGCATGAGAAGCAGCAGCAGCTTAAAGTCGCAGCTATCTATTCCATGAATCGTAAAAAACTGCATCAACTGGTAACAGAGGTAAAGCAAAGTGCAGAACCAGAGGTAGAAGCAGAACCCCTGGATGAAAACACCGAGATCATAGAGTTTTCAGAGGAAAGCAATGAACATGCAGATGTAATTATTGAACAACATGCCCCTTATGCAGGCCTGGAACCTGATACTGAGCTGCTCGAACTTGATGAGGAGCCCCCCGAGGAACTATTAGAGATTCTGGATGAAGAATCCGAAGAGCCCCCTGTTGAGGATACCGCGGAGGAAACTGTTGAGGAGCTTGTAGAAAAGACTGTGGAGGAGACTGTGGAGGAGACAGTGGATGAGGTTTCAGATGAGTTGCATTCTCCTTTGAAGAAGGATGAGGCTGATATGGAGGAGCCTAAAATGGAGGTAGATAAAATGCCGGAAAAAGGCAACAATCATCTGATTACCAGCTTTATAAGTGGCGAGTCGGGACCCATTCGGGCTGATCTGGAAACCAGCCTGAAAGGAGATGTTTCCCTGGCCTCCATCAGGGAACATGATGGTTTTATTACAGACACCCTGGCTCAGATCTATGTGAAGCAAGGTCTCTATGCCAAGGCCATCTATGCCTACGAGAAATTAAGTTTGAAATATCCAGAAAAAAGTGCTTACTTTGCAGCTCAAATTGAGAAAATTAGGAATATAAACCATTCATAAAGAGGCACTAATATGTTTGTTGTATTTACGGTACTGATTGTTGTTACTTGCATCTTTACCATTTTAATCGTACTTGTACAGAATTCCAAAGGGGGCGGACTGGCATCCAATTTTTCATCATCCAACCAGTACATGGGTGTTCGTAAGACGGCCGATTTTCTTGAGAAAGCTACCTGGATTTTGGGATCTGCGTTGATTATTTTCAGCCTGCTTGCCGGGATCACTGTTCCCAAAGCAGGAGAAGCTAACAGTTCACGTCTGCAGGGTCAGTTTGATGAAACCATCATGGACCAGCCTGCACAGACCATTGATCTTCCCGAATCATTTGGGACAGAACCTGTCGAAGGTGACACAGAGTAAGTAAAAAAATATTTATTTAATGATGAAAAGTGCCAGTATGTCATATTACTGACACTTTTTTTTTGTTTATCTCCTTTGGCACAAATTATGTTAAAGAGATAGCGATTTTGATAATGTCGAACTTATAAAATACAAAACTAAAATGGCAGAACTTAAAGGTAAGATCCTTGCAGGTAAAATTCTTGTTAAGCCTTCAGAGGCAGAGGAAAAAACCGCCAGTGGTATCATCATTCCTGAAACAGCGAAAGAAAAACCACAGAATGGTAAAGTGGTAATGGTAGGAGCAGACAAAAAGGACGAACCCATGGAGATTAAAGTGGGAGACCAGGTTCTTTATGGTAAATTTGCCGGTCAGGAATTAAACATTGATGAAGAAGACTATCTTCTTTTATCACAGAGTGACATATTATTTGTTTCCTAGTAAATAACTTATAAAAAATAATAGAAATGGCAAAAGAGATTAAATTTGACGTGGAAGCAAGAGATCAGCTGAAAAGCGGTATTGATCAGCTGGCTAACGCTGTCAAAGTAACACTGGGACCCAAGGGTCGCAATGTGATTATTGAAAAGAAATTTGGTGCACCGCAAGTCACCAAAGATGGTGTAACTGTTGCGAAAGAGGTGGATCTGGAAGATCCTATAGAGAACGTAGGTGCACAGATGGTTAAAGAGGTTGCCTCCAAGACCAACGATGATGCCGGTGATGGAACAACCACTGCCACAGTACTTGCCCAGTCCATCATACAGGTTGGATTGAAAAACGTTACTGCAGGTGCCAATCCCATGGACCTGAAAAGGGGAATCGACAAAGCGGTTATTGAAGTTGTAAAGAGTCTTCAGAGCCAAACCCAGGAGGTCGGTGATGACAACAAGAAAGTACAGCAGGTTGCATCTATCTCAGCCAACAACGAAGCCTCCATCGGTGCGCTGATTGCTGAGGCCATGTCGAAGGTGAAGAAAGAAGGTGTTATTACCATAGAAGAGTCCAAATCTTCAGATACCTACGTGGATGTCGTGGAAGGTATGCAGTTCGACCGCGGTTACATTTCCCCCTATTTTGTGACCGATACCGAGAAAATGGAAGCTGTTCTGGAAAATCCATATATCCTGATTCACGACAAGAAGATCTCTACCATGAAGGACCTTCTTCCCGTTCTCGAAGCTACCGCACAGGATGGTCGTCCCCTGATGATCATTGCAGAAGATGTAGATGCTGAAGCACTGGCTACCCTGGTAGTAAATAAGCTTCGTGGATCGCTCAAAATCGCTGCTGTAAAGGCTCCTGGTTTTGGTGACAGAAGGAAAGAGATGCTGGAAGACATAGCCATCCTTACCGGTGGAACAGTTATTTCAGAAGAAAAAGGACTGAAGCTGGAAAGCACTGAACTGGAGATGCTGGGTCAGGCCGAAAAGATTTCCATTGACAAGGAGAATACAACCGTTGTAAATGGTGGCGGTGAGAAATCCATGATTAAAGCAAGAGTAGGACAGATCAAGAAGCAGATCGAGAATACCACTTCAGATTACGACCGTGAGAAGCTTCAGGAGCGTCTTGCCAAACTGGCAGGTGGTGTTGCAGTGATTTATGTAGGAGCAGCCTCCGAGGTGGAGATGAAGTCCAGGAAGGACATGTTTGACGATGCACTCAGTGCAACCCGCGCTGCAGTTGAAGAGGGTATCATCCCTGGTGGCGGTGTTGCTTACCTTCGTTCTATTGAGAAACTTGAAAAGTTCAAGGGAGCGAACGAAGATGAAAATACAGGTATTGCAATCGTTAGAAGGGCCCTTGAAGAGCCACTTCGCCAGATCGTTGAGAATGCCGGACTGGAAGGTTCCGTTGTTGTGAGAGAGATCAGTGATGGGAAAGGCGATTTCGGATACAATGCGCACACCGAAAAGTACGAGAACCTGTTTGAAGCAGGAGTTATCGATCCTACCAAAGTGGCACGCATTGCCCTGGAAAATGCCGCATCCATTGCCGGTATGTTCCTGACCACCGAGGTTGCAATCGTTGATATCCCCGAGCCGGAGCCCCCAATGCCAGCAGGCGGCGGAGCCCCCGGAATGGGCATGATGTAGTATTTTACTTACATCTATATAACCTCAAGAGGGTGTCTCAAAAAGGCACCCTTTTTCTATGGGGTATTTTTTCATGAAGGGGTTATTGCTTTGCAAAAATCCCAGTTCACTTCCAAAACACCCCACAGAAGGGTGCCCTTTGAAGAGACACTCCTCTGAATTTTCATGGATTGATAACTAGGGAGTTAGTGTTAATAAAGGCTCTAGTTTAGAATAGCTATTATTTGTATATTTGTTACATGGATATAGAAGAAATCAAAAAGCAGATCCTTGCACTCCCCTTGGGAGACCGGCAACGTTTGCTCAGGG
>QMPQ01000031.1 GCA_003648635.1 Bacteroidota bacterium
CCACAGACTGCCACTCCCTTTTCGATGGAGGAGTGGGTCTCTTTCGAACAGTAAACCCGAAGGTTTGGTGGTACCCCATCCTCATTGGAACGAAATCCCGTGGCCACTTCTCTTGCGGTGATCAGCGATACCAGCGATGCTGAGGAAGCGCTATCCTGTATCACCCCTTCATAAGATCCGGGTATTCCCATGGCATCGCGCAGCCATTCCATCATCCGCTGCTCAAGTTCTGCAGCAGCCGGGGAGGTTTCCCAGATCATACATTGCGCCCCCATGGCCGAGGTGAGTGTTTCAGCCAGGACTGACTCCACCGAAGAGTTAGCCGGGAAGTAGGCATGGAACCCGGGGTGCTGCCAGTGGGTCATGCCAGGAAGGATGATATGATCAAAGTCTTCCATGATCTGCTCCATGGATTCAGACTCTAAAGGGGCCTCGTCCGGAATGGCAGCATAGATGTCACCCGGTTCAATCTTTGACTTCACCGGGAGAGATTTAATATTATTCATATATCGATCGATCCAGTCCACCACAGGACCAGCCTCTTTCTTAAAATCTTTCGGATTCAACATAGCGTGAGCAACTATTGGATAAAGTACTGAATGGATTTAATGATCATATCGATTGCAAAGTAAGCAAATGCCAGGGCAAATATTTTAAATAGTACGGGAATGACTTTTGGCCGGGAAAGTGCTTTTCGGAAGCGGGAAAAAAGGAAGGCCACCATCAGGGTGGATATCAGCCAGCCCAGCTGGACCAGGCCCATAAAGATGTATTGGCCCAGGTGAAGGGTGTCGCCTAGCAAGATGGCCTTGGGAATGCAGATGGTGATCCAGTAGGTCCATAACACTCCGTTGGAGAGGATCATGATGACTATCTTCCAGAGTCCAAAATGCACCTTTTCGCCACTATCCAGGGTTCTGACTTTCCAAAGGGAGATGGCGATCCAGATCAGTATGGCCGCACCGGCCAGTGATAGTCCCCTGAAAAATGTTTCATTGAAACCCAGAGCGTCAAAAACCAGCAGACTAAAAAGTGCCACTAATGTTTCGTTGACCAGGGCGATCATAATAATCCTCAGGCTCTTCAGATAGCCCGATTGCAGGATCTCTGTAAATACCGCAGTAATAACCGGACCGGGGATAACTCCCCCGATTAAACCCAGCATCAATGCGATTACCAGTTCATGAATCATCCTGGCACCCTTTCCATGGAAGCGAAAATAGATAAAACGTATTGATTTTGTACCTTGGGATTTCAAATTTTCAATCATTGTAAATAATATCTCCATGAAAAGAGCACTTCTGTTCCTAATGGCCGTATTGGCCGTTCAATTGTCATCCGGCCAGGTCAGCGCCAGATTGATGCGCTATGCCGATGTTTCTGATACCCAAATTGTCTTCGTCTACGGAGGCGATATCTGGCTTATGCCAAAAGATGGAGGAACAGCCCATCAGCTAACTCACTCACTGGGTGAGGAATCATGGCCACGTTTTTCACCAGACGGAAAGGAGATAGCTTTTTCGGCCTCTTACAATGGAAATCTGGATCTCTTTGTGATACCCGTGGGCGGGGGAGTACCCACCCGTGTAACATATAACTCCTTTGACGACCGGATGGTGGAGTGGCACACCGATGGCAAGCATGTGCTTTTTGCCTCCAAAAGAGAAAGCGGCAGGCAGTCCTATTCACAGTTCTACCTGGTGGATAAAGCCGGTGGAATGCCTGAGAAACTATCGGTTCCCTATGGAGAACTGGCCAGCTTCTCTGCCGATGGCTCCAGCCTGGCATATATCACAAAGATTACCGAGAACTACCCCTTTAAGCGTTACAGGGGCGGACTCTCTTCCGATATTCTGCTCTATGATATGACGGGGAAGCAGGTGGAAAACCTCACAAATAGTCACGCCATTGATGGCAAACCAGCCTGGGTAGGCGATCAGCTCTTCTACCTTTCTGATGCAGGCGAGAATATGCGCCTTAATGTCTGGCAGTATGATCTGGAAGCTAAGAAAGGAAAGCAGCTGACCTTTATGGAAGATTTTGATATTTCTTCTCTTTCGGCCAGCAACAACGAACTGATATTTGAAGCCGGAGGCAGCCTTTATCTGATGGATGCAATATCTAAAGAGTATAAGCCTGTGGATGTAAAGGTGACCAGCGATCTTTCTCTGGAGATGCCAAGAAGTGTAAATGTTGGAGAGAACATCAGGAATATGTCTGCATCACCCGAGGGCAAGAGGGTGTTATTTGAAGCACGTGGAGAAATTTTCAATGTACCGGTAAAAGAGGGCTACGTACTGAATCTGACTCACTCCAGCGGGGCTTTCGATATGTTGCCAGCCTGGTCTCCCGATGGCAAGAGTGTTGCCTACTGGAGCGACCGCTCTGGCGAATATGAGCTCTATATACAGGATCCTGGCATGGAGAAGGATCCGGTTCAGCTGACCAGCAGGGGCTTAGGTTTTGGCTACCAGCCTTACTGGTCGCCCGATAGCAAGAAGATTGCTTTTATAGACGAAACAAACGATATCTCCATCATTGATGTGGAGAGCAAGACTATCGTTGTGGCCGGAAATTACAGGTGGAACCTGGGGCATGGTAGCAGGTTCGGATATACCATCAACTGGTCGCCCGATTCCAAATGGATCACCTTTAACGAGGGAATGGATAATTCGCACAGTGCCATTTTCCTGTACAATATGGAGAATCAACAGAAACTCCAGGTAACAGGAGGCTTTTACGATGATGCGGGTCCGGTATTTAGTACAGATGGCAAGTACCTCTTTTTCCTCACCGATCGGAGCATGCAACCAGCCTACTCTGATATGGGCGATGGTACCTGGATTTATCCTAATGCCACCCAGGTGGCAGCCATGGCTCTGACTTCTGAAGTCCCTTCCTTGCTTGCTGCCAAAAATGATGCCTTGAAAAAGGAGGATGAGAAGGAAGATAATGAAGCCGAAGTAGAAGGGGATAAGAAGAAGAAAGGAAAAGAGAAGGATGGAGAAGACAAAGAGGAATCCGATGAGAAGAAAATTGACGTAAAAATTGAAGTGGAGGGTCTGGAGTCGCGTGTGGAACTACTGCCTCCCAAAGCAGGTAACTTAAGTGGCCTGGCCCCTTTTGATGGGAAGCTGGTATTCCTACGTTCTCCCAATACCGGATCGGGTTCCCGTGAGGCATCACTGGTCTATTATGATATGGAGGAGCGTGAGGAGAAGTCGATTATGTCGGGAGTTGAACGTGCGAAACTAACTGCCGACGGCAAAATGATTCTTGTGCGTGCAGGTGGTAAATATGGCGTGATCAAGGCAGAAGAAAACCAGAAAGTGGAGAAACCCATTCCAACGGGCGATCTGGCCATGGAACTGGTACCTAAAGAGGAGTGGCGACAGATATTCAATGACTCATGGAGGCGCTACCGTGATTTCTTTTACGATCCGCAGATGCATGGAGTGGACTGGGAAGCAATGCGAGTACAGTACGGAGCGCTGGTTGAAGATGCTCGTTCGCGGTGGGACCTTTCTTTTATCGGATCCAATATGCTTGCAGAGCTGAGTGCCGGACATACCTATACTTTTGGGGATGGTCCTGACCAGGTGAAGCGGTTGAGTACAGGCTTCCTTGGGATTGACTGGGAGCTTACAGACAAAGGTTATCGAATTCAGAGGATTGTCTTACCTGCAGTCTGGGATACAGAGGTTCGTTCTCCCTTCGATAAGCCGGGGGCAAAAATTAGAGTGGGCCACTATATCCATGCAGTAAATGGTATTTCACTTGATCCTGCCAGGGATCCCTATGCTGCCTTTGAAGGTCTGGCAGGGAAGACTATCTCTCTATCTACCAGCAGCTCAGGAAACAGCGAGGAGGCTGTTCAAACCGTGATCAAATGTCTGAACCAGGGAGAAGAGGTAAACCTGCGCTACCTGGAGTGGATTGAAACCAACCGCTTGCGGGTGGATGAACTTTCGGAAGGCAAACTGGGCTACATTTATATGTCAAATACTTCCACACGCGGTACGCTTGAGCTGGTTCGAATGTTTTACGGTCAACTGGATAAGGATGGATTTATTATTGATGAACGATTTAATGGGGGAGGTTCCCTGGCTGACCGCTTCCTGGAACTGCTACAACGCCCGGTAGTTTACAATCTGCACTGGCGACATGGAAAGGACCATACACATCCCGTAAAGACCAATACGGGCCCCATGGGCATGTTGATCAATGGTTGGGCAGGTTCTGGAGGGGATGGACTTCCATGGGCCTTCCAGGAGCTAAAAGCCGGACCCATTGTTGGAGAACGCACGCTTGGGATTCTTGTTGGACCAGCAACTGGTCACCAGCTTATCGATGGAGGAGGAATTACTGTTCCTGGTGCCAGGCTATATGATAACGATGGCCACTGGTTCTGGGAGGGCGAAGGTGTTGCACCGGATGTTGAAGTTTGGGATGATCCCAATATCCTTATCCAGGGTCGCGATCCACAGGTGGAGCAGGTAGTGAAGGAAGTGATGAACTTGCTGGAAACCCAGAGTCCCGAGATGACCCCCGCACCAGAGCGCGAAGACCGCACCGCCGGGGATCTGAAAAAGATCTATTAATATTATTCCAGGAGGCTGCCTCTAATCTGAGTCAGTCTCTTATTTTTCCTTATAAAAATCTTTGGCTCCGAATCCAATTTTAGTGATTATTTCGGTTGCAGCCTTAAATGAGATATTTAATATTTCTACATTTTCTTTTGCTACAATGTGTACCTGACCAATATTTACTATTGGGGACAAGGGAATATAAATAACACACCTTCCATCAGTCAGGGTATCGGTAAGCAAACCAATTAGTTTATTGTTGTTGCCATACAAGTCAACTTCTACAATGGCATGATTGCTTTTTTCAATGCCAGTAAGATGATGTGCTATATCCTTAAAGGTTTTGAAGAATGGAACACGATCTAATACCTTTTCCTCCAGCCAATTATTAATAGTTCTTCCAAAGTAGGTTTTATAAATGAATCCCCCAATGAAAAAGAAGATTGCTAAAACTACAACAACCAATACAATTGCAACTATAGTTTTAAGAAGTGTAGCATCAGAAGACATTTTACTGGTAATTGGTTCTGTTGCCGCTATTAATTTCTTTACAACATCTGTTAATATTATACCAACAACTGCTATGGGCACAATTACGACTATGCCTGTTACTATTTTCTCTTTAGTGTAAGCAATAAGTTTTTTCATCTTTCTGGATTTTACTAATGCAAGCTAAGTATAGTGAAATTTGCTAAAAAATCAGAAGTTTTTGCAACGTTTCCATTGGTATAAAAATAAGAGGCTGCCTCTTTTCTGAGACAGCCTCCAGGAGTAGTTTGGAGTCGGTGATTTTAGAGTCTTATGCTAACCCCAAGCGTCAGTTAGGTATTGCAATAACCCTGTTGGGCTATGATTGTAAATTATTAGTACAATTAAGTTACAATCTTTTTGTTGTTCTCCCGTTGATTCAAATGAAAAGTTTTCCCCACAAAATCCACTGGTGGAATAATTTCTATCTTTATTCACATCCAATACCAAGTATGATGAATATTGAAAAACAGTCGTTCGGAACAACACCTGAAGGGAAAGAGGTGTTAAAGTATACGCTTAGCAACAATCAAGGGATGGAGGTGGATATCATAAGCTACGGGGCCATCATCACGGCCATCAGAGTTCCTGACAGTAGAAATGAACCAGGCGATGTGGTGCTCGGCTTCGATACTCTGGAGGAGTACCTGGGCGACCATCCTTACTTTGGAGCCATGGTGGGAAGGGTATGCAACCGTGTGGGAAAGTCAAGGTTCGAACTGGAAGGAAGGATCTTTCATATCACTGCCAATGAGGGTGCCAACCAGCTCCATGGCGGAAAAAATGGATTCGATAAACAGGTGTGGACCACTTACAGCCATAAAACACCCGACCAGATTTCCCTGATGCTGGGTTATGAGAGTGCAGATGGAGAGGAAGGCTACCCGGGATCTCTTCTGGTGGAAGTGGAGTATTCCCTGAATGATAAGAATGAACTGGGAATCAGCTGCCGGGCCAAGACCGATAAGCCGACCCATGTAAACCTGACCAACCACAGTTATTTCAACCTGAATAGTTGTGAGGGGAACATTCTTGGACATGAAATGATGATTGCTGCCGGGAGCATTACAGAACTGGATGGAGAGAGCATTCCCACAGGCAAGATTCTCCTGGTGGATTCCACTGCATACGATTTCAGACTCTCAACAGAAATTGGTGAGCGCATTGATCAGGTGGAGCCGGGTTACGACATTAACTATGTACTGGATATGAAGCAAAGGGAGCTTACCAGGGTCGCTGCCGTACACGATCCGGAATCGGGGAGGAGCATGGAGGTACTGACCACCCTTCCGGGCATTCAACTCTACACTTCAAATTATGTGAACGGGATCAGGGGCAAGGGTGGGAAAGTCTATGAGAAACATAGTGCTGTCTGCCTGGAAACCCAGTTTTTCCCCGATAGTCCCAATCAACCCAAATTCCCCTCAACCGTTTTGCTGCCGGGTGAAGAGTACTCGGCCATAACCGTTTACCGATTCAGCCATTAGATGATCAGGATCCACATTACACTTCTGTTCCTGGCCCTTTCTGCAGCGGCAGTGGCACAGGTATATCACAGTTGTCCGGCCCATCCGGGAGGGGAGTATGAGAATCCCCTCTACGATCAGTGGCTTTCTGCCTACGATGTGAAACACTACCTCCTTACCCTGGAGGTCTCCAATACAGATACTCATATTGAAGGTGTTGCCGAAATTGTGGTTGAGGTGGTCCGGGATATGGACACCCTGGTACTGGAGCTGCAGGATAGCCTGGAAGTGACAGATATAGAGACCAGCCCGGCGGGTACTTCGCTGGATTTTGAGCATATCAATCAAACCATTTATATAAAGCTGGACCGAAGCTATCATCCGGGTGAAGTTTTCAGGGTAAAGATTTCCTATGGAGGAGAAGCCGGCAATGACCGGGGCTTTTTTGCAGGCATTAACAGCAAAAAGGATTCAAATTATGGTTTTGATGTGACCTATACCCTTTCGGAGCCACACAATGCCAGAGACTGGTTCCCGGTAAAACAGGTACTGGAGGATAAGATAGACTCATTCACTTTCACACTGGTTTGTGATAAGGAATTGCTGGCCGGATCCAATGGCATCCTGGTGGAGGTGGAAGAGGCTGGAGCTTGGCGTAAACACACCTGGGAAACCCATTATCCCATGGCCTATTACCTGGTCTCCTTTGCTGTAGCCGATTACATGGACTACTCTTTCTATGCACCTCTTTCAGATGAGAACGATTCGGTTCTGGTACAGAATTACATCTATGATACAGAAGAAGTGATGAGCGATTGGAAGGAGCAAATAGATGAGACTGGAGCTATGATTACCCTTTTCTCGCACTTACTTGGAGATTATCCTTTTGCAGAGGAGAAATACGGACATGCGATGGCACCCTTGGGAGGGGGCATGGAGCACCAGACCATGACCACCATTCATACTTTTAAATTCTCCCTGGTGGCCCACGAACTGGCCCACCAGTGGTTTGGAGACTACATCACCTGTGGCAACTGGCAGGATATCTGGATCAATGAGGGATTTGCCTCCTATATGGAGTATGTGGCTGCCGAGCACCTCAGAAATCAGGAGGCTGCAGATGACTGGATGGAGAACGCCATCTCCATCGCCTTGTCAGCACCAGAAGGATCGGTTTATGTTCCGGAAGATGAGGTCGAGGACGACTACCGGCTGTTCAGTTATAGCCTGAGTTATAAAAAGGGATCCATCCTGCTCCATATGATCCGCTTCATCCTGGATAATGATGAACTCTTTTTTGATGTATTAAGAACCTACCTTACAAACTATCAAAACGGACTTGCCACCGGGGCGGATTTCCAGGCGATCCTGGAGGAAGTAAGCGACCTGGATTTCTCCTGCTTCTTCGAACAGTGGTACTACGGTGAGGGTTATCCCATCTTTCAACTCTTCTGGGAACAAGTTGGCGACAGTCTACTGATCCGAAGCGAACAGACCGGAACAGCAGCCCACATCACGCCGCTGTTCCAGGTACCTTTTGAATTGGAGATCGTTCTGTCCAACGGTCAAAGCCAGTATGTACGTCTTGACCAGCAAAATAATGTGGATGAATTCACTGTTCCGGTGAAAGGAATGGTAGAGCGCATTGTCTTCGATCCGGACAATCACCTCCTTAAAACAGCGACGGTAATTCAGCGATTTCCAAGGGATGAGCCTTACAAGTACGGGCCCAATCCGGTCAGCAACGAATTGACCATCCAGTTTCCCAACAGCTCGATTATCGATGCCGTCCGGATCACCAATTATGCCGGACAGGAGATCTATAAAGAAACAGATGCGGAAAATCCCCTGGTCCTGAACCTAAGTTACCTGGCTGACGGAGCCTACCTCCTGGAACTCACCAAGGCCTCAGATACCTATCAGGAGCGTATTGTTAAGATCTCTGTAAACTGATAAGAAGATTCCAGTACTTGCACATCAGGAAGGCATTCTACTTGATTATAAACTCCTTAGGGGGTGTAGCTCCTAACAAATGCTGAACAAAATAATCCCATCGCCTGCGCATGATATAGTTGCGGTCCCCGCCATAGCCGTGGCGGGCATTGGGGAGGATTAAGAAATCAAAATCCTTGTTTGCTTTAATCAGCGCATCTGCCACCAGGTAGGTGTTATATGGAGGAACATTGTCGTCCATGCCTCCATGTATGATCATCAACTTTCCTTTTAAGTTTTCAGCATGCGTTTGATTGGCCTGCCATTCATAGTTGGATACACCATCGGCGTCATTGACTTCTAAGCCAATATACCTTTCACCCCAATCGTCTTCATAATTTCTACTATCATGATTGCCCGATTCGGCTATCCCGACCTTGAAGAAATCAGGATACTTGAACATGGCTGCAGCAGTGGCAAATCCCCCTCCCGAGTGTCCCCAGATGCCTACTCTGTCAAGGTCCAGAAACTTGTGTTTTTCACTTAGTTGCTTAAGGCCTGAAATCTGGTCCGGCAGGGTGTTTTCACCCATATCACCATAACAGGCATCGTGAAATGATTTGCATCTGTTGGGATTGCAGCTCCCTTCCAGGGCCACTACCACAAATCCCAGTTCTGCCAGGGCCTGGTTATCTCCCCTTGCCGCCATAAAACTAAAAGAGCGAACACTGCCACCCTGGGGTCCTGGATAAATGTATACAATCACCGGGTACTTCATATTGGGATCCATGTTTGATGGTGTATGCATGATTCCATACAGATCCCAGCGATCATCGGCCGATCTGACTGTAAAAGGCATAGGAGCTTTCCAAGCGCTTGCTTCCAGGCGTGAAATATCGGTCTTTTCCAGGAGGGCAATGTGCTCCCCTTTAATATTCCTTACTTCAACTACCGGCGGAACATCGACCTGTGAATAGGAATCGATTAATTTGCTCCCATCCGGAGAAAAGCTAATGCTATGGTCGCCCAGCTCTGGTGTTAATAGTTGTAGATTTTCCCCACTGAAATCCACACGATAGAGATAGCGGTAGTAGGGATTTCCTTCTTCCTTTCCGCTGGCAATAAAATAGATGACACGGTTTTCCTCGTCTATTCTTCTTATTTGCCTCACTACGTAGTCACCGGTGGTAATGGGATGCTTCAGGTCGCCAGTTTCGGCATTATACAGGTATAGATGTCCCCAATCGCTTCGCTCCGAATACCAGATGATTTCGTTGGTTTTGGAGAAGTACTTCCAGTTGATGGTCCCCTGTCCGGATTCAAACTGCGTCTCAACGATTTCTTCAAAAATATCGTTCACTTCGCCGGTTTCGCAATCGGCAATTCTCACATGTGCCTCTTTGTGGTCCCTGCTGGTGGATACAAAAACCAACTGTTTGCTATCTTCGCTCCAGGCCACATCATCCAGGCCGCCTTCGCAGGAGATGTCATCGCAAAGGGTTCCGCGACGTGCATCGGCAGCCAGTTTCAGACGGACAATCTCCGGTTCTCTGCTAAAATCGATGATCACCCTGTGTATCCGGATGATATCCTCATCGCCGGGCAGGGGATACTTCCATTCCATCAGCTCAGGAGCACCAACTGTAGTTTTCACCAGGTACATGGTACTCACATGCCTTTGATCCTGTTGGAATGTGGCAATCTTTTTGGAGTCGGGCGACCAGCTAAGGATGGGCCTGTTACTGTGCTTCCATCCGGCATTGTCCGTAGCATAGCCAAAATCTTTAATACCATCTGTGGTCAGTGCCTTTTCATCTCCGGTTTCGACCTCTCTGAGCCATAAGTTCCAATCCTTGATAAAAGCAATATATTTGCCATCAGGTGATGCGGCCTCCCTGCGGGATCTCCTTGTTGTCTCCTGCTCCACCTTTCCTTTTTCAAATAAATCTTTACGGGATTCTGCCGTAATTACTTTCCCTTTGACAGGATCTACCAGCTTGTATACCTCCAGGCTATCTGTCACAGACTTGTACCATAGCCTTCCATCCGCCAGCCATTGTGGTCTGATGGAATTATCTATAAGTTTACTGACATTGCCTCTCAACATCGTTGTGGCATGCTGGTAATCTGCTTCTGTTAAGGTTCTTGTGTCCTGACCATGGGCCACAGCGCCTATCAATAAAATGATTGACAGGGAAAGGGAAGTAAGTTTACTTTTCATCATTTAAGTATTTATTTTAAAAGTCATATTCCATTTAAACTATAACACATTTTACTCCGCCTCTGTCCATCTCTACCACACATTTATTGCAACGATTGCATTCTGTTTTGTCAATACTATTCGCCTTCAATTTAATAAGAAAATCAGGATCATGAATTAATGCTCTTGCCATGGCGATAAAATCAAAACCGGCATTCAGGATCTCTTCTATTCCTTCCCTTGAGTCTACACCTCCCAGGTAGGCCAGGGGCATCTTGACTACCTTCCGAATTTCTTTCGCCTGATCAAGAAAGAAGTTGGGCTCAAACTTATAGCGTTTTATAATAAAGGGGCCGAACAGTGCCATGGTAATCTTCTCGGCAAGTGAAGAACCATTTTTAATCATTCCTAGCAGGGGTACCTTACCCCTCATCAGATAAAATGGGCTTATACTGGTAAAACCACCACTTAAGACGATTGCTGAGCATCCATTTTTCTCAAGCGCTTTTGAAACATATTTGCAATCTTCGAGAGAGAAGCCTCTTTTAAAACCATCCTCCAGATTTAATTTGACCAGTACTGGAAATTCCTTTCCCACCTTTTCAGTAACCGCCCTTACTACCTCCAATGGAAATCTTGATCTGTTTTCAATACTTCCGCCATAGGTATCTTTTCTTTTATTGGTCCGTGGACTCAGAAACTGGCTTAGTAAATACCCGTGACCCATATGTATTTCAACAGCATCAAACCCGATTTCTTTGAGTCTTAATGCAGCTACTGAAAAATCATATGCCACCTCTTCCATATCAGCTAAGGTCATGGCTTTAGAAAACATGATCCCTGATATGGACCCATAGGCATTAAAAATTCTGCTTGGAGCTAATGGCCGTCTGGAATCTTTGTTTTTTGAGAAGTATCCACAGTGGGTAAGTTGCATGGAAACCTTTCCGCCCGCCTTATGCACTTCATCAGCGAGGACTTTTAGTTTTTCCAGGCTACGATCGTTAATATACATCTGGGTATTGAAAGTCCTTCCATTGGCAGAAACGGCCCCATATGATACAGTTGTAAGAGCAAGCTCTCCCCGGGCCATTGCAACATGGTGATCGACTAAATCCTGGTTGGGAAGACCATCATCCAGCATTCCCTCGTAAGCAGCAGATCTTATAAATACGTTCTTTAGCAGGAGATTGGAATGACCCATTTTCTTTTCAATGAATGCATTTTCAATTAATAATTCTTTTTGCATCAACCCATATTTTGTTATTTCATAGTACTCTTAATAAGCTGAATTGATTTATCAGCAAAACGTTTTCCCATTTCAATATATCCCTCCGCTGACATATGTAAATCATCTTTTACTTCTTTCCCTTTTCTGTTATAACCATCATTAAGATCATCGGTATTAATCCAGGCATAGCGAGGATCAGACTCAGCTACTTTTACTTGAATATCTCTAATCATTTCCCAGTGGGGGTATTTTTCATTCAGCATATCAAAATCACTTAATCTCCCTATAATGAAGTTGATATCCTTTCTATCAAGATCAGTACAAAGCTGATTATACAGCCCAATCAAACTTTTTTCATACACTTCTCCCAATTTCTCTCGCGCATCACGTTCACCCTGCATCCAAATAAATGTAAGGGTTGCAATTTTCTCTTCTTCTATTAAAGGATTGATTTTGGTCATTAAGGTATCGTACAAATCACCTTGAGCACCAGGTTCATTTCCTTCTAATGGTTGCCAATCTTTATACCAGCGTCTTATGGGTTGACCTCCACGTGCAGATTTTACAATAATCACATTTTCTATTCCAAATTCAGCTTCAATTGCAGGAGTAAAAGACTCTTCGGGTCTTAAACCTAACATATTAGATTGTCCAGAAAGTATAAATAAGTGTTTCCCTTCTTGTTTTGCGTTGCATGATGACATAATAATTGCCGTCAAACCTATTATTAAGATTGTCCTTGCTTTCATTGATTAATTCCTTATTCATATCAAATGTAGGAAAAACAGGAATCCTTGAATGCATCCGGGATGAATATCCATAGTGTTTCCTTTTAGATTATTTTGAGATATGAGCAATTTACAATTAAATTAGTACCATTGAATGTACCTTAAAACCAAGTCCATGAAACTAAAGACCCTGACCGTAATTTGTTTGATATCCCTGCTCTTTTCCTGTGAAGGACCCCGCTATCCTTACCAAAATGTTAAGCTTGATTTTGAAACCCGGGCGGTGGACCTGGTCTCCAGGATGACCCTGGAGGAAAAGGTGAGTCAGCTCACCCACTATGCCGATGCAGTGGATCACCTGGGTATTCCGGAGTATAACTGGTGGAACGAATGCCTGCATGGGGTGGCCCGCTCGGGGAAGGCAACGGTTTTCCCACAGGCCATTGGAATGGCAGCCACCTTTGATCGGGATATGATGTTTCAAATGGCCGATGTAACCTCCACTGAGGCGAGAGCCAAGTATCATGACTATTTCTCCAGAGGGAAACATGGGATGTATCAGGGACTCACCTTCTGGTCGCCCAATATCAATATATTCAGGGATCCCAGGTGGGGCAGGGGACATGAAACTTATGGTGAGGATCCTTACCTGACAGGGGAGATGGGGGTGCAGTTTATCAAGGGCCTGCAGGGAGACGATCCCCGCTACCTGAAAACGGTAGCCACATCCAAACATTACATTGTTCACAGTGGTCCGGAGCCCTCCCGTCATGAGTTTGATGCAGTAGTAAGTGAGCGCGATTTCAGGGATACTTATCTGCCTGCCTTCAAGAAAACAGTCGAGAAGGGCCACGTATATTCAGTGATGTGCGCCTACAACCGCTATATGGGGGAGCCCTGCTGTGGAAGTGCTCCACTGCAAGAGGAGCTTTTGCGGGGTGAGCTGGGTTTTGAGGGTTATATTGTTTCGGATTGTGGTGCTATTGGTGATTTTCACTGGGGGCATAAAGTGGTTGCTGACAGGGAGGAGGCAGCTGCTCTGGGCGTTCTGTCTGGAACCGATCTCAACTGCGGCGATCAGTATGATGGGCTGGTTCAGGCAGTAAGGCAGGGCCTGATCTCGGAAGAAGAGATAAATGTGGTGGTGGAGCGCTTAATGCTGGCACGAATGAAGCTGGGGATGTTCGATCCAGATGAGATGGTGCCCTGGTCTTCCTACCCGGTTGACACTCTGGCAGTGGAGGCTCATAAAGAAGTGGCCAGGGAAATGGCTCGTAAATCCATTGTGCTGCTCAAGAATGACAGGAATACACTTCCCATCAGCAAGGACTTGAAGCGTGTGGCCGTCATTGGTCCCAATGCCCACAATGTGGATGTACAGATGGGGAATTATAATGGGACACCTGTTGATCCGGTCAGCGTACTGGATGGCATCCGAGCAAAACTGGGAGGAGATGCTGAAGTTCGTTATGCCCAGGGTAGTCCGCATCACAGTGGATTACCCTACCTGAGTGCAGTACCTCCAGAGGTCTTATATACGACTGAGGCGATGGAGGAAAATGGCTTAAGAGCTGCGTTCTATCCTAATCTAAAAGGAGAAGGAGCTCCTCTTTTTCAGCGGACCGATTCTCTTGTTGATTTTTACTGGTGGGATGGAGAGCCTCCCGTGGAGGGACTGAGCGATGACAACTATTCTGCGGAGTGGAGCGGCTACCTGGTTCCGCGCAGGAATGGAACCCATGCCCTGGGAGTAAATGGAAAGTATTTCCAGTTCATCTTTGAGGGTGATACCCTGATTCGAAATCACAACATACACCATAGCAACAAGATTTACAGGAATGTGGATCTGATAGCAGGAAAAGCATACAGGATCAAGGTGCTCATGCAGGACTATCATAGCGATGCCAACTGTACGCTGCACTGGCAGGAGCCAGGATTACCCCTGGCATGGGATGCCATACAGGCAGTCCGATGGGCTGATCATGTGGTGCTGGTCATGGGGCTAACTGCCCGCCTGGAAGGGGAAGAGATGCGTGGACTGGAGCTGGATGGATTTAATGCGGGAGACAGGACTTCCCTGGATCTGCCAGCAATTCAGCGCAGCCTGATCCGCCAGATAGCTGCCACCGGGAAGCCGGTGACCCTGGTACTGATGACCGGGTCCGCAGTCTCCATCTCAAGGGAGCATGCGTCTGTTCCGGCTGTACTCCAGGCCTGGTATGGTGGAGAAGCTGCAGGCGAGGCTGTGGCCGATGTATTGTTTGGGGATTATAATCCGGCTGGCCGGCTGCCGGTAACCTTCTACGGATCGGTCAATGATCTTCCGGCCTTTGAGAACTATGATATGGCTGGCCGGACCTACCGCTATTTCGATGGTGAGGTACTCTATCCATTTGGCTATGGCTTGAGTTATACCACCTTTTCTTATGACAACCTGATTCTTGAAAAAGATGAAATGGCTTCAGATGAAAGCATTACAGTCAGCGTGGATATAAGCAACTCGGGCGGCTGGGATGGAGAAGAGGTGGTACAGCTGTATATCCGTGACCTGGAATCGGAAGAAGTCCGCCCCCTGAAAGATCTCAGGGGATTTGAGCGTGTATCGGTAAAAGCGGGTCAGACCATTGTTGTAAGCATGACCCTGGGACCGGATGAACTGGCCTACTATAATACTGCTGCAGGATCCTACAAAGTGGAGCCCGGATTATACGAAATAATGGTGGGTCCATCGTCGGTCTCAGAGAATTTACTGAAAACAGAGTTGCTGGTCAGGTAAACTCTTTCAACAAGGGATATTCTCATTTTATTGTTATTTTGCGAATGTAATCGCAAATAATATACTATATTTGCGATTATGATCACGAAATCTATTATTATAAGAGTGCTTCTGGACCGGATCAAGTTAAGGATGAAGGATAAAAAAGTCTTGATCCTGTATGGGCCAAGACAGACTGGAAAAACAACGATCCTTCATATTTTATCAGAAGCTCTGGATACCAAAATAAAGTGGTGGAACGGAGATGAACCAGATCATCGCATCCAACTACAAAATGCAACAAGCACTGAGTTGAGAAGTATGATCGGTGACTCTAAATTGGTATTTATTGATGAAGCTCAGCGCATCGAGAACATTGGCTTAAGCATCAAACTAATAGTGGACAATGTGAAGGATGTAAAGGTTATTGCTACAGGCTCTTCTGCTTTTGAATTGGCAAATAAAATCAGTGAACCCTTAACAGGCAGGAAGTGGGAATTTTCTTTATACCCTTTTTCTCATAAAGAACTGGCCGAACATAGCAGCAGTGAAGATGAAAGGCGATTGCTCAAGAGACGAATGATATATGGATACTACCCAGATGTGGTTAACAATCCGGGTGATGAGTCCAATTTGTTAAGGGAATTGGCGGACAGCTATCTGTACAAAGATGTCCTAACATGGGAACGGATACAGAAGCCGGAAAAACTGGAGCGTTTGCTACAGGCACTTGCTTTGCAGCTTGGTAGTGAGGTTTCATATAATGAACTGGCACAGATCTGTGGTATTGATAATGAAACAGTTGAGAAGTATATATCTCTATTGGAAAAAGCCTTTATTGTATTCAGACTGAATTCGTTTTCCAGAAATCTGCGGAATGAGTTGAAAAAGAGCCGCAAAATATATTTCTACGACAATGGCATTAGAAATGCTGTTATCAGTCAGTTCAATCCGCTTGAACTTAGATTGGATGCAGGACAACTTTGGGAAAATTTCCTGATATCAGGAAGATTGAAAATGCTGTCAAATACTGGAGTGCATATGAAAAGATTTTTTTGGAGAACAAGCGCTCAACAGGAAATTGATCTGATTGAGGAAACAAGCGGTATGATTTCTGCCTATGAATTTAAATGGAATATCCAAAAGAAGGCATTGATTTCCAAGGCATTTACCAATGCGTATCCAGATGCTAAAATCCTAGTAGTTACTCCTGGGAATTATGAGCAGTTTCTATCCAAACCTTAGACTATCTCTTTAGAACCATCCCCGATCTCGGCCACGTAGAAATCGGCTTTAAGGCCGGTCCGTTTGCTGTACCCTGCTCCAACTTCGCGGATAAAGGATTCAACTTGATCTTCTTTAACGATGCTAACGGTGCACCCGCCAAAGCCGGCGCCGGTCATTCTGCTGCCGATGGTACCCTCTATTTTTCGTGCTTCCTCCACCAGGGTGTCGAGCTCTTTCCCGGTCACTTCATAATCGTCCCTTAGCGAATCATGAGATTGGTTCATCAGCTGACCAAAATATTCCAAATCACCCTGGTTCAGGGCTTCAATGGCACTGAGGGTGCGGTTGTTTTCAGTGATCACATGGTAGGCTCTTCTACGCTCTGTCTCGTCAGAAATGAGGTGGGAGAGCTTATTAAACTCCTCCAGGTTCAGATCACTCAGATGTCTGATATTTTTCTCCTTGCGAAGATCCTCCACAGCCGATTCGCACTGCGACCTGCGTTCGTTGTATTTAGAATCGGCCAGTCCTCTTCGTTTATTGGTATTGGCGATAACTATCTTCATTCCATCCAGCTTTAAGGGAACCCGCTCGTAATCCAGGGTATCGCAGTTCAGAAAGAGAGCATGATCTGAGGCTCCCATGGCCGAAGCAAACTGGTCCATTATGCCACAGTTTACCCCTACAAAATGGTTCTCAGCATTCTGCGAGATTTTTACCAGTTCCATGCGGTCAAAGCCAAATCCGAAAATCTCGTTCATAGCGAATGCTGTAACCATCTCGATGGAGGCTGAAGACGATAGTCCGGCACCATTGGGGATGTCTCCGGAGTAGAGCAGATCGACACCCTCAATCTCCCTGGCCTTTTTCCGAAATTCATTTAGCACTCCTACCGGATAATTCATCCATGATTTTCCCTCCTTCTCAAAGGGTTCGTCCAGTTTTACCTCACCACGGTGATCAAAATTGGTGGTGGCAAAGCGGACCAGCCGCTTGTTGTTTTTTCTTACAAGCAGGTAAGTCCCAAAGGACAGGGCGCATGGAAAGACATAACCTCCGTTGTAGTCGGTATGTTCTCCGATCAGATTCACTCTTCCTGGTGAAAAAAAGACTTGAGTCTCATTTTCGCTTTCACCATATAAACTGATGAATGTCTCCTTAAGCTGTTCAGTGTTCATGTCCTTATCCTTTATGAGGGAGTAAAAGTAGAAAAAAAATTCTGATCAAAAATGGAGCATTTTTTACTACTTTAGGGTCCTATGTCGGGCGATACGTTTTCACGGAGGATAGCAGTATATGCAGGGATTGTTGCGATTGCAACCCTTTTCCTTCTTCCATTTTTAGGATTGACCAACCTCTTCGACGCCGATGAGACCAACTATGCTGAGACGGCACGCGAGATGATCGTGAGTGGTGACTACCTGACTGTACAGGTTGACTTTGAGCCTTTCCCTGAAAAACCACCGCTCTTTTTCTGGCTCCAGGTTCTTTCCATGAAAGCCTTCGGGATAAATGAATTTGCTGCCAGGTTCCCCAATTTACTTTGTGGAATTGTATCGCTGATGATGCTCTATTTCTTCGGGCGAAAGATCTATGGCCATCGTTTTGGTCTATTGTGGATCCTCTCATATGGTGCTGCCATTCTACCCTTCTTTTTCTTCAAGTCAGGAATTATTGATCCCTGGTTCAACCTTTTTATATTTATCGGGATTGCACTGTTTATATTTTACCTGGATCCGGAGAAACAGCAAATAAGGCTCCGTAACCTCCTTCTTTCTGCGCTATTTTTTGGTTTGGCTGTTATGACCAAGGGGCCGGTGGCATCTTTAATTTTCCTGCTTTGTTTTTTGGTATTCCTGGTCCTGAAAAGGTTCAAGATCTCCACACCGATAAGTCATGTGGGACTGTTCATTCTGGTATTGTCTCTGGTTGGAGGAAGCTGGTTTGTATTTCAGGCCACCAGTGGAAATTCCGGAATAGTCAGGGAATTCATCTCTTATCAGATAAAATTGCTTACATCCGACAGCAGCGTGCATGATGGATTTTTCGCTTACCACCTGGTGGTGTTGCTTGTAGGTGTGTTTCCCGCTTCTGTGATTGCCATGAAAAGCATTACCAAGAAAGCGGAGGATACCGAACTGCAAAGCTTATTCAAACAGTGGATGTATATATTGCTTCTGGTGGTACTGATCCTTTTCTCCATTGTTAACACAAAGCTCTTACACTATAGCTCCCTGGCTTATTTTCCATTGACATTTCTCGCAGCCTGGGTTTGGGATAAGTGGCTCGACCGGAAAATTGAGATTGGACGTTGGCAGGTAGTGCTGATCTTTCTGATCGCCTCTTTTCTATCCGCTTCAGCCATTTTGTTTCCGCTGCTTACGGATCATTACGACTGGTTACTCAATAAAAATTTTGCTTTTATAGATCCATTTACCCGGGAAGCTGTACAACGGAATGTACACTGGAGCGGTTATGAATGGCTTATAGGCTTGTTCCTGATACTGGGTGTTATTGTCGCAGCCATACAGATCCAGCGCAGAGACTGGAGTGGCATGCTGATTCTTCACGTCGTGGTTCTCATATTTGTCTTTGTATCTATCAACCTCTTCTCCGGACGGATTGAAAGCTATACCCAGCGTGTAGCCATCAAGTTTTATCAGAGTCTGCGTGGACAGGATGTCTATGTCAACACACTTGGATTCAAGAGCTATTCACACCTCTTTTATTTTGACAAGCAACCCTCGGATGAGGATGACAGCCTCGAACGCCTGATGACAGATCAGTTGGACAAGGATGCCTATTTTGTGATGCAGGTAAATAAGAAAGATATGTTCCTGGAACGTTTCCCTGAACTGGAAATCATCCTTGAAAAAGATGGCTATGTGTTCACCGTTCGGCGAGCCGGACCTTCAGACCCCTGACTATGAAAAAACATGTTCTTTTGCTCCTTTTGAGCTTTGCTATGGTGTCATCGAGCATTGCCCAGGCTAATGATTCCATCTCTTTAAAAATTCTGAAGTATAAACACAAGGTCGAAGTTCGCGTAAACGGGGAATTATTCACCGCCTATAGCTTTGAGCCATCTCTGGAGAAAACTATTCTCTTTCCGGTCCATGCACCGGACGGAACCATTGTTACAAGGGGATACCCCATTGCTCCGAGAGCGAAGGAACGGGTCGATCATCCACATCATGTGGGACTCTGGTTCAATTTTGGGGATGTAAACGGATTCGACTTCTGGAACAATTCTTACGCAGTAGGGGATGAGCGCAAAGGAGCCTATGGAAGGATCATTCACCGGTCCATTGAGAAGGCAGAGACCTCAGGTAAAGACGGACTGCTAAAGGTGAAAATGGATTGGATGGCCCCTGATAATGAACAGGCTGAGAAACTGCTTGAAGAGTCCACTACCTTTATTTTCAGAGCTAAAGATGGGGCCTGGATGGTGGACCGGATCACACAGCTTACCGCCACAAGAGACAGCATTGTCTTTACCGATAATAAGGAGGGCATGCTGGCTATCCGGGTCGACCGTGCCTTTGAGCACCCCTCAGATAATCCCGTGATTTATACAGATAAGTCAGGTAAATCCACCGGTGTGGCGGTTCTGGACAATAAGGGGATTACAGGCTGGTACCAGAATAGTGAAGGGAATGAAGGACTTGATGCCTGGGGTAAAAACGCCAGGTGGGTATTACTGGCCGGAACAAAGGACAGTTCGGACTGCACGCTTATACTCATGGATCATCCGGAAAACATCAACTATCCGTCCTGCTGGCATGCACGGGGATATGGCCTCTTTTCAGTGAATAATCTGGGCCGCCAGGTCTATAACAGGAATCTGGAAAAGGTCCAACTGGTTCTGAAGAAGGGCGAATCAATTAACTTCAGGCACCGTTTTGTTGTGACTAATGGCAAGCTGACTCCTCAGGAAGTGGAGACACTGTATCAGGATTTCACCTCAGATTGAACAAGTTACGAGAACTGAAGTCCTAAATTTAATATTCCATTAATTGCGTTTCTTAAGGCAATTACTTTTTCTTCTCAGTTTTTTACAACTATACGATGATATGAACCCCTGTCAGGACATTAATGATTAAATTTGAACAGAAATGAAAGCTGTCAAGAATCTACCGGAAAGAAAAGAGAATGATATGGACTGGTGGGAAGGGATAAGTGAGGCGGAAAAGAAGGCAATCGAAAAAGGAATTGCAGAAGCAGATAGAGGAGAGTTAATTTCTCATTCAGTAGTTATGGATGAAGTCAGTGCAAGATACAACCTGGACAACATTTAGGGCAAGCTGAAGCAGTTCCACCCACTGTATCATATCATTAGTGAGTATATATTCTTAAATTTGTAGAAAACAACGCTATGGGAACAGCAGAGTTAAGAAAAGAGCTGCACGGTTACATCGATAAAGCTGACGATGAGTTCCTGAAAATGGTTTATGCTTTAGCCAAGAACTATAAAGACAAAGAGGACTACACTCTTCCCGGATCCCCCATGGATGTTGATGCCTACAGGGCCAGAATACGAAATGCAAGTGATAGCGCAAAGGCTGGTTACTTCACCACTGAGGAGGATCTGGATAAGGAGATGGAGCAGTGGTAAAAAAGCATTACAAGGTCCTTTGGAATGACGAAGCAAAGGTTTCATTGCACAGAGTTTACAACTACATTAAGAAACAGGAATCCGCTGAACAAGCCAATAAAGTTAGGAAGGAGATCAGGGAACTGGCCAGCAGCTTTGGTTTTATGCCCCACAAGTATACTAGGGATCCTTTCTTGGAAGAGGATCACAGGGATATTCGGTATAAGGTAATTTGGAGTTATAGACTGGTATATGAAGTAACCAGAGAAACTGTGATCATACTTGATGTGATACATACAAGCCGAAATCCAGTAACCCTAAGACTTGTTAAATAAGTTAGAAACTAACCCAAGCGTACCACCTCACCTGTCCGGCTGCTTTCATAGGCAGCTTCAATGACCCGGATTACATCTCTTGCCTGCTGGGCTGTGACTGCCAGTGGTGCATTGTTGCGTATGGCTTCATAGATATTATCGTAGTATTCCATGTAATTACCGGCTAACAAAGGATAGTCACCTTCTATGTGTTTCCCTTCAAAGTCGGTGTGTATTCTGGCATGACTGAACGACGGGTCCAAACCCCATCCTTCTGATCCGGGTATAAGACCATCTTTTAGATCCCGTTCCTGTGGATCGGTTCCCCAGGCCAGGAAGCTGCCCTCGGTTCCATGAATCATAAAACTTGGTCCCGGCTCACGAACCAGGTAACTGGATCGCAACATGCATTTGAAATCAGGATAATGCAGCCAGAGGTCATAGCTGTCATCCGTAAGTGCTCCATCCCTGAGCATGCGTGTATCACAGAACAACCTGTCAGGCATGCCGAAGAGCGTCAGGGCCTGATCAACCAGGTGTGATCCCAGGTTGTAGAGGGTACCGGTACCATTGGCTTGATCCTTCCACGATGCTTTGATGTAGTTTCGAAAGCGGTCGAAATGAACCTCAAAATCAACCATACGACCCAGTTTGCCTGAAGCCAGTACTTCTTTTACGGTGCGATACACACCATCCCAGCGCCTGTTATGATATACACTTAGTATAACACCGTGTTTTTCAGCGATCTCAATTAGTTGATCTGCTTCACTTGTAAGTAGCGTAAAGGGCTTTTCCACCACCACATGCTTACCGGCCTCCATGGCCCGGGTGGCCATATCCACGTGCAGATGATCGGGGGTGTTGACCACCACCAGCTCAATGTCTGGATCATCGATTATAGCATCAAAATTCCTGACCACTTGCGATCCGGGATGTTTATCTTTGGATTCGTGCTTGGTTCTTTCCAGGATCTTAGATACTTTATATCCCGGATGTGCTTCGAGGAGCGGACCGTGAAAGACGAGTCCTGACATTCCATAGGAGCAGAGTGCTGTGTTAATTGGATTCATGGTACGATTTTAGCATTACAAAGTAATAAAATTTGTTCATTACCTTTGCAGCTTAACAGGGGAAGATAAGAGATGAATTTCGATCAAAAGATATTTGAAGGTGGCAGGAAAATTCCACTGGTGGAGGAGTTCTACACCATCCAGGGAGAAGGTTTTCATACGGGGAAAGCAGCCTATTTTATCCGTGTAGGAGGCTGCGATGTAGGATGCAGCTGGTGCGATACCAAATTCTCCTGGAACCCTGAGCTTCACCCGGTGGTACCCGCAGAGCAGATTATCTCTCATGTGATGGAATACCCGGCAGCCGCTGTGGTGGTAACAGGAGGGGAGCCCTTAATGGTCAATATGGATTACCTTACCGGCATGCTGAAAGAGCAAGGCATCGAAACCTTCCTGGAAACCAGTGGAGCTTATGCACTCAGTGGTAGCTGGGACTGGATATGTCTCTCTCCCAAGAAGAATGCTCCACCCCTTGACAGTATTTTCCCTGAGGCGCATGAATTAAAGGTGATTATATCCGGGGAGGAGGATATAGCCTGGGCTCTGGAAAATGCATTAAAAGTGAGCGAAAACTGTAAGCTCTACTTGCAGCCCGAATGGAGCAAGAGGGAGCAAATCCTTCCCCTGATTATTGATTTCTCAAAGCAGAATCCACGCTGGATGATCTCCCTGCAGTCGCACAAATACATGCATATCCCATAGATGAATCTCAGAAAAGCCATAGGATTGATTCTTTTGCTTGCCCTTACACCAGGGCTCTTTGGACAATACTATAGCTCTGATTCAAAAAAGGCAATTAAGCGCTTCAAAGAAGCACGCAGCTGTTTAAATGAGCTGGACTATGTTTGTGTGGAGGAATCCCTCCTGAAGGCCATAAAAGCGGACGACCAGTTTATTGAAGCCTACCAGATGCTAGCTCAGCTTTGCTATGAACAGGGACGAATGGAGGAGGCCATTAGCTATTATGCCCAGACACTGGAGATTGATCCCGAGGGAAATCCTGAAGGATACAGATTGCTTGCCGGACTGAAACTTATGTCTGGTGATTATGCGGGTGCGCTGGAGCTGGCAGAGCAGTATCTTGCCTTTCCACCCGAAAAGGTGAAAAGCAAAAGTAAAGGAGCATCCATTCGGGAGAGCTGCCTTTTTGCACTGGAAGCCATGAAGAATCCTGTTCCCTTTAAGCCGGAAAACCTGGGACCTGAAGTGAACTCAGAATACAGCGAGTACTGGCCTGCCCTTTCGGTGGATGAGCAGATGCTGATGTTTACGGTGATGCTACCCTTGCCAAATCAAACAGGAGAGGAGCCACTGAAGCTGCATGAGGACTTTTTCTACTCCACCCAGGGCGAGAGTGGATGGGAGCCTCGTAAGAATGCTGGTGTACCTTTAAATACTTCCGATAATGAGGGGGCCCAGTCCCTGACAGCGGATGGTAGAACCCTCTGGTTCACCGCCTGCAACCGCCGGAGCGGACAGGGGATGTGCGACCTCTACTATTCCACCTGGGAAGGAGATAAGTGGAGCAGTCCAAAAAATGCAGGTAGTCCCATAAACAGCCGCTACAGTGAAAAGCATCCGAGTATTTCGGCAGATGGACGGACCCTATATTTCACCTCCAACAGGCCGGGAGGATTGGGATCATATGATATCTGGATGTCTGAAAGAACCCAAGATAGCTGGAGTGACCCTGTAAACCTTGGCGATTCGGTAAATACACCGGACTTGGAGCAGAGTCCGTTTATTCATCCCGATCAGCAGAGCCTGTACTTTTCATCCACAGGTTGGCCGGGCATGGGTCAGGGTGACCTCTTTCTCACAAGATTAATCCGGGATTCGGGATGGACAATCCCTGAAAACCTGGGATACCCCATCAATACCCATGACGATGATATTGGTCTGAGCCTGAATGCCAGGGGTGACCGGGCCTATTTCGCCTCCGACCGGGGAGAAGGAACGGATACGGATCTATACTCCTTTGAAATGCCCGCGGAGCTTAGGCC
>QMPQ01000032.1 GCA_003648635.1 Bacteroidota bacterium
ACAGGTGTCCAGGTGACAGTTTACCCTTGTCTCATTAATCTTATATTCAAGAAAAAGGGGTACTTCAGGCAGGTAATCTGCAGCTTCAGCTATTGAGTCAATCATATACTTCCAGGCCTTGGGATAGTCTACCTGGAACAGGTTATCGTAGCCATCGGTTAAAGGGCAACAAGTTACCAGGGGAGCACCCACGGCTTTGGCATAGTCTTTTGCCTTTTTTATAATGTCAACTGCCTCAGCTCTCAGGTCGGCCTGTGGCCTGGACAAAGCTCCAGGTACAAATTTGGGCTTCTTTTTAATATTTGCATTGACAGCTGCAAATTCGAGGCCCATTTCACTCATCAGGATTTTGGTCTCCGCAGGATCTCCGGTTTCATATGGAAATACAATTTCCACACCCGATACGCCATCAATAAGTTTAACCAATTCAAGCCTCTGCTTCAATTCAGTAGATTCCTGGTATTCTGAAAATCTATCCTGGGTTTTACCTAAAAAGGCGGTAATAATGCTCTGCTTCATTTGCTGTATTTTTATTCTGTAATTATGGTCTCTCTAACTATATCCGGATCAGAAAACTGGTCTAGCAGATCGCTTACTTTCGTTGAAAATGAATACATTACTGCACCACTTTCTCCTGCCTGAAACCAGTGTTTGCTTCCTGCCGGTAAAACAAGCTGATCGCCTGGTTTGAGCACTACTTCATTTCTCATGGTATAGCAATCACTCTTCCCTTCCACAATAAAACCGTGTTGCATGGTATCCTTCCCCGCTATGTAGAAATACAGATCTCCACTGATCGCACGGATGATCTCTTCCTTTCCGGCATCATCTCCCACCGTGGGATGCCAGTGTTCCGGTTCCGTCTGATTGGGCAGCAGAACCAATATTTTACCCGCAATTCTTTCCGTTTCAAACATGGTTAAGATCTGCACACCCTCGGTTTTAATATGACTTAAGCCGAAATCGGCAGAGGTCATTCTGCTTCTATCTTCCGATGTGAGTTGAATACCTGCCTCTTCAATCATAAGCAGCGATTGTTGGCAGACTTCTTCAAATTCTTCTTTTCTGATCATATTATTCTGATTAGGTGAGCTTTAAGGGCTTTTGCGGTTTAATAGCCAGCCACATTACGATGGCAAGTAGGTTAAGCGCCGCTGCTACAAAAAAGAAGGGTGTACCTGAACCTGTCATGGACACCAGGTAAGGAAATGCAAGAGCTGTGAAAAATGATCCTAAATTTCCTGCCATGTTCATGGTTCCGCTTACGGTTCCCGAATGTTCTTTTCCAATGTCTACACATGCAGACCATGATGGACTCAGTGTCATGTCAGCACCAAATATAGCTATGGATATAAATATAACTGCCCCGTTAACCTCTTTCATGTATATGCTGGCGATAATGCCTATAGTCGCCAATGAAAAACCGATTATAGCGGGTAGCTTTCTGGATAACTCCCATCTTTTTTTCCTGTAGATATAATCTACCATCCAACCTGAAACCCAATTTCCCAATGCTCCAAAAATCAGTGGTGCAGAGGAATAAAAACCAGCTTCAATAGACTCCAGATTATATGTTGCTTTCAGGTGTGGGAACAACCAGGTAAGGCAAAAGAAAAATGTAAAGTTGCTGCTAAAGTATTGTCCCATTAAAAGCCACATTGTCTTTGACTGAAACATTTTACCGAATGATATTTTTTCACTCTCTAAAGCAGCAGTGGGTTGCTGTATATTATCTTCTATGTATCTTAACTCTTTCTCTGAAATGCCCGGATGCTTTGAAGGAGAATCTCGAAACCATGCATACCAGATGACCGCCCAGACGATGCCAATAATCCCTAATATGACAAAGCTCATTCTCCAGCTTGTAAATTCTATTAGTCCTGCAACAAGCGGGAGGGCAATGGCAGCGCCTATACGGCCACCTGAGAAATTAATCCCATTTACGATTCCACGCTCTCTAATGGGGATCCATTTGAAGATTGCCCTGGCCATGCTAGGAAATGCACCAGCTTCTCCCATACCAAACAGGAACCGCACGACTATTAAGGATGCAAAATTCCACACTGCTCCGGTTAGTGCAGTAAAAAAGGACCACAAACTTACAACTGCAGTTAATATCCTCCTGGCACCAAATTTATCTGCCAGAAATCCTGACGGTGTTTGAAATAATGCATAACCGAGGGCAAATATGGACAGTACCCAGCCCATCTGTTTATCGTTCAATGAAAGATCGCTGGAAATTGGATCCTTCGCCACAGAAATAAGTATTCGATCGAATAATACGATCATTGCAAGAATGAAAGTACCACCTACCATCTTGTGCCGGACAGGGAATAAGCTTCTATTCTTCATTTATATTGCTTAGGATAAGTTGCTTGGAGTTATCCAGATGAGATTTTACCAGGAATTCAGCCAATTTAGAGTCTCTTTTTTTTATGGCACTTATGATGTCAAAATGCTCATTCAAAGTCTCTTCCGGAGGCCTGACTAAACCAACCATATTAATGATTAGCAAAATATTACCATGCTGGAAAAGCTTGGATAGAAAGCTGTTTCCACAGCCCTGAATAATTGAATCGTGAAAATTACTGTCTGCTATTTGATATTTATTGGTGTCAATGGGGCTTACCAAGAAAGGTTGGAATAGTCCATTTAATCGATCAATTTCAGAATCTAAGGCAAGGTTTGTGAATAAGCCAATTGCAGTTCCTTCAAGTGCAATTCTACAATCATATAACTCTACGATCTCCTCATTACTAAACTCTTTTACGATAACTCCTTTTCTTGGAACAGATTCAACCAGGTACTCAGCTTCTAGCATTTGTAGCGCAGATCGCAATGGGGTTCTGCTAATCCCGAGACTTTCTGCAAGTTTGTCCTGTACAATCTTTTGTCCCGGCACCAGCTTTTTTGAGATGATCATTGACCTTACTTTTTTGTAGGCCTGAGCACCCAGTTCATCGTTTGAAATTTTAGACATCTTGAGTATGAATTTCGTATACCGTATACAAAGATATGAATTTATACAACACCCCTAAATGAACATTTCAAGCTACTTAAGAAAACCTTACGAGAAAGAAAAGTCTACCATTAGCTGACACAGAATGGTCATCACCGATTTCAGGAACGAGCTGACCGATCAGGGGATCGACTTAGAATTATTCCCTATCTACACTCATCTCTTTAATGAGAATCCCCTTTCCGGTATAGGTGAGCGTACCCGTATAATTCCCTGCCCGGCTAAATTCCAGAAACTGCCACTCAGTGCCATCAAAACCATAGTTTACAGATCGAAGCTTGATCGCTCCGTCCTCCAGTGAAAATTCAAGATTCTCCGGAGTAAGTCGCATTCCCTCCCCAGTGGCCTTCAGAAAGGATTCTTTAAAGGTCCAGAAACGGAAAAACCAGCTTAACTTATGGTCAGGATCTTTAAGTAAATATTTCCTTTCCCGCCTGGTTAAGTTCTTTTCAATCAACTGGTCAATGTCTGGCAAATCCCGGATTTTCTCAAGATCAATCCCCACTTCTGCATTACAGGAGAATGCAAAAACACAGAGATCATACGAATTGGAAATATTAAAGAAAACCGAACGATCATGAATGAGGTATGGTTTACCCTTTTTGTGAGTTCCCAATTTCACATCGGCAGGTTTTACATCCAGGTATGAAGCGAGTAGCATCCTCAATACAGCCTGAGAAACGACATAGCTCAGCTGAGTATGTTCAAATTTATAGAAGGATACTTTTCTTCTTTCCTCTTCAGACAGCAGCGATTCCAGGTGTTCTGCCTGATCCTTCAGCTTATCTATGGAAACAGTCCAGAGGTGAATTTCCCCTTTCAGCAGATCGGGGACAGCGAATCCAGATTGATCAGACATGGGTGAATTCCATTAGTTCCTTATTGATTAACTCCAGTAATTCTTCTTTGTTATCCCTGCAAAACAGGTGACTCCCATTCACCTTTTTAAACCTGAACTCTCCCGATGTATGTATCTTCCACTGCTTGATCTGCTCCTCCGTAAATACAGTATCCTCTTTCCCTGCAATCGCAGTGAGAGCACAACTTAGCGCCTCATCCTCGTAGTAGGTGTATCGCTTGCCCAGGAGGATATCAGCACGAAGGGCCGGGAGCATCTCATCGATCAGCTCTTTATTCTGAAGCACTGATTCAGGAATCTCCAGGGATCTCAAATGCTCAATGATATTCGGTATGTTCTTATCCATATAGACCTCATCGTCATGAATGGCATCCAGGAATTTAAAGGGACTTTCAAGGTGGGGGGATCTCCATCCTCCAACCATAAACTTAAGGGGTTGTATGCCTTTTTCCCTTCGCAGGTATCTTGCCAACTCCAGCCCGATTCCTGCGCCGGCGCTGTGACAATAGAATGCGATCGGACAATTTAAGAGGGGATCGATCACCTCGGCAATTGCCCTGATCAGATCCTGGTGATTGTCATAGGGCTTTTCACCCATGCGCTCCTCGCGTCCGGGATATTGAATAGCACACACCTCTATTCCGTCCTGTAATGTGTCACTCCAGCTGTTGTATACAGAAGCACCACCGGCGAAATAGGGGAGGCAGAAAAGCCTCATCCGTGGATTGTCAACCACCTTTGAACGCAACACCCAGTTGTCCAGTTCCGATTTCTCCTCATCTGGTCCATCTCCTTTTCCCAGCTGACCGTTCATTTCATTCAGAATCTGCAGGGCCATTTCGCTAAGGGTCGGACCTTTCATGATCCGCATCATGGAGTAATCAACAGCCACGCTGCTCTGGATCCAGTTTCTGATCTGATTGGCCATCAGCGAATCCAGTCCATACTTGGTAACAGGTTCGTTTGGATCAACTTTCTCGGGGGAAGATCCAAGTACCCGGGCAAATGTATCGCGCAGGTGAGAGACCAGTATCTCGGGCTGTTCCTCAGTATCCAGCTCCTTCAAAGCAGCAATCAATCCGCCTCCGCCTGATCCGGAGGACGAACCAGCAGACAATTCCTTCTCTTTGATCAGGTGTCCAAATCGGCTTGTCAGCGCGGAATGGGGGTAAAAATTGCCTACCATTTCCCAATCTGAGTCAGTGGCTACCCGCTGAACAGGGTTGTTCAGCAACATCTGCTCGAGCACATCGGTCGATTGCTCCAGGGTAAAGGTTTTCCATCCCTGCTTATAAAGTAATCCGCCCACATTGCCACTTCTGGCCACAAAACCCACGTCACCCAGCACGCCCCAATTTATGGTCATGGCTGCCATGCCCCTGGAGCGCCTGAACTGGGCGAAATTCTCCAGGAAACTGTTGCCAGCCACATAACTCACCTGTCCGGGGTTACCATAAATCGAAGAGATGGAGGAATAAAGCACAAAATGATCAAGGTCCATATTCAGGCTTGCTTCATGCAGGTTCCAGCATCCAAGACTTTTAGGTTTAAAAACTTTTAAATAGCGCTCACTGTCAATTTCCGGAATACTTCCGTCGTCCAGAACCATGGCAGCATGCTGAATCCCTTTCAGTGCAGGCATGGTTTCCTTTACCTCTTTCAAGATCCGGTTCACATCTTCCTTGTTGGATACGTCCCCTAAGGCGATCATCACATTCACACCCTGCTCCCGCATGTGGTCAATGATCGTTTGCTCATCTTTAGTTTTTGGACCAGATCTGCTCATCAGAACAAGGTGCCTGGCCCCTTTGGAGGTCATCCATTGGGCCACTGCAAGTCCAAATCCCGAACATCCTCCGGTGAGCAGGTAAGACCCCAGGGGACTAAAGCTAATCTCCCGAGGCGGAGCCACCTGAAGTTCACCATCCATATCAATGACAATTTTGCCAATGTGCCTGGCCCCGGCCATAAACTGGAAGGCATCTTTAATGTCCGACATGGGGAATACCTCAGAGGGATGTGCGGGAAACCCGTTTTCCACAAAGAAATCAATGGCTTCCTGGAACAGTTCACCACTAAACTGCTCCCTTTGCTTGAACAACCTGTCCACATCCACTCCAAAATAGGAAAGGTTGTTTCCAAAGGGCTGCAGTCCGAGTTTGCTATTGCGGTATATATCTGTTTTGCCAATCTCAACAAACCTTCCATAGGGAGACAGGCACTTTATACTTTTATATATGGCTTCACCAGACAGAGAGTTTAGTACGATATCCACGCCTGCTCCGGAGCTTAGTTCCATCAGCTGATCCGCGAACTCCAGTGTTCGGGAGTTCAGGATGTGATTAGCCGGAACGCCCAAACTTTCGATGTAGGCTTTCTTCTCTTTGCTGCCTACGGTGGCATAAATTTCGGCCCCCGCAGCCTTGGCAATGTGAATGGCGGCTATGCCCACTCCACCTGCAGCTGCATGAATCAGGATCTTCTCACCTAAGCGGATACGACAGAGGTAGACCAATGAATAATAGGCTGTTACATAAACTACGGGCAAGGTGGCCGCATCCGTAAAACTCAGGGTATCGGGTTTCTGTACCACGTGAAAGGCCTTGGGGTAGGCATATCTTCCAAGGCAGGAAGGAGCCGTTGCCATCACCTCATCCCCAACCTTCAGGTCCTGAACTTCTTTTCCAGTGGCTGTGACGATCCCGGCACATTCCAGTCCCATGGTCCTTCCGAACAATCCACCGCTGATGGCGTTGTCTGAGAGCAGACCCATGGAAAGCATGATGTCCCGAAAATTAAGTGCTGAAGCTTTGATTTTCACTTCCACCTCATCAGCTCCGGGTTCCCTCCGGGAGGTCTCCCGTGTAACCAGGTTATCCAGCACACCATACTCATCGATGGTCAGCGTAAAGGGCGATTCATCATCGGAAATGGTACGCAAAGCCTGTTGAGCTATGTTCTCCATGGAGAGCCTCTCAAGCCTGTTAATAAATCGTTTTTTACCTCTGAAAGCGATTTCATCCTCGTTATCCCCGGCCAGAATTTCATCCATCAATGCATCAATTTCTTCCTCCTGTACAGGATGACTGAAATCGACCATGGTGGAGTTGAAAAGGGGAAATTCATTGATGACCACCCTGTTGACCCCCCTGAGTCCGGCCTGAGAGAGCTGGACTGTTTCGGGTATTCCATTCACCGATTGTGCACCGGAGGTGATCATCCATATATCAGGATTTTTCTCAAAGCTGGAGTCATTCAGCTTCTTCATGATATTCATCAAGGTGATGGATGAATGCTCTTCCGAAGCAATAATCTGCTCCGGGTCCAGCTCTTCGTTTGAGATCGAATCCAGGCCCCACAGGAATGCGATTCCCTGGAAATGACCCTTTTCAGCAAGCAGTTCAATGATCTGGTTCACATCCTCCTGACTTCCGGGATCAATTTGAAATTCCGTTTCACTGATTTTCCTGTATGCATCCCCCCTGGTAACCATGAATGCTTGTTTATCCATAGCTGTCAGCCTGGACTGCATGATTTTTGCCACACCACTATGATCGGCAAAAAGAAGCCAATCGGCCTTGCCCAGTTTGGGAGACTCCTCCAGCACTTTATTGGTCAGATTCAGTTTTTCATTCCTTGCCAGGATCACGCTCTGGCAGGAGGCATCGTTCTTCTCAATATCACTGTAGAGAGCCACATCGTGAAACCCTTCCCGTTCAAGCACACTTTTCCAGCGGTCGGGCCCCATGGTGGCATGTTCCGTACGTATATCTGTATCCTCAAACAACCACCATCCTTCAGTCATTCCAAAAATAAGGTCCAGGTAAACCGGAGAGTTGGTTACCTCCAGCATTAGCAGAACTCCTTCGGAGGCAAGCAAGCGTTTCACATTCCCGAAAGTTGTCTTCAGATTCCGGGTGGCATGTATCACATCGGAGGCTATGACAATGTCAAAAGAATTGAGGTCGATACCCTGATCTCCCGGATCCTTTTCTATATCCAACAGCTTATATTGCACAAATGGATAGCGAGCGAAACGCCGCTGTGCCTTCAGCATAAACATGTGAGAGAGGTCCGTGTAGTAGTATTCTGTCCGTCCTGCTGGCAATAATGGCAACAGGGCCTGTGTCATTCCCCCTGTTCCGGCTCCTACCTCAAGGATCCGAAGGGTCTGATCTTCCGGAATTTTGTTTACCAGCTCACTAACTATCCGGGCAGCAAGATCGTTGTATTTTTTAAATGCGAACCCTTCCACATAGTAATTCACGATGAGGTCCCACTGATCCTCTGGAAAAATAAGCTGAATGGGATCAACCTTCCCGGTTAACACTCCGGCAATATCTGGTCCGCACCGGCCCAGGAGTGTTGTTTCATGCTGAAACTGGGGATATTGATTGTTGATTTCATCAATCCATAATCGGGTGTCCCTGAAATCGGGTGTTTTCACCACCCTGTAGGTATCCTGATTACCCTCTGCAATACCTGCATTTCTGAGCAGGTTAAAGAGGTGGTAAAAAAGCCTGTGGTGATCGCCGATCACCTCCAACTCTTTTATCAGGTCTCCCACATTGATTTCCGTCCCAATGGTGAAATCCATGCCCATCTCTTTCAGGGCTTTGCAGATGTAACCGATGGTCAGGTTGTACTGACTGGGCTCGTAACTATTGTAATAATCAGCCTGTTCGGGCAGGGCATTGATCTCGCTGATGGTTTCTCCCACCTGCTTGCCTATGGCATTGGGGGATGGAATGTATAAACCAGGATTGCGAACCAGTTCCTGGTCGGACCTGGATTTCATGGACCAATGATACTCGTAATACCATTTCTCCTGTTCACCAGAGGTCTCACCCCTTGAACCCTTCAGAAATTGTGAGCGGAAGCCCTGGAATTCTGCAATGACTTCCCCTTCTTCATTGAAGATCCACAATTCGCCAAGCGCATATTCGTCGGTCCACTCCCTGAGCCTGCCATACACAAACATCTTGAAGGAGCTGGCCTTCTTATGAAACTTGATCCGGTCGATGTGAACCGGAATATAGACCCCCATCTTTTTGCTGGTATCCTCTCTCACATTGAATATGCCGAATACCGTCTGGAAACAGCTGTCAAGCACTCCAGGATGAAGGTTGTACTGGAAAAATTCTGAACGGATGCTTTCATGCACCTCAATTTCACTGAAGGATTCCCACTCTTTTTCGCTTCTCCATAACTCTTTAATAGCCCTGAAACTGGGACCCAGATAGAGTCCGCTCTCCAGCAGCTCTTCATGCATGGGTTTGACAGGGACGGGAATGGTAATCCGTTTGCGGATATCCTCGAAATCGACCTCGATGGAGTTAAATATACCTCCAATGTGATTCATTTTCCCATTGGAACACATGGTCCATGAAGCATGCTCGCTTCTGGGCCTGGAATAGATGAAGTAGTCCCCGCTGTCGTGAGATATATCCATCTGAATGTGAACGGGTTCGCCCGAATCGGGAAGAAACAGGGCGCTCTCAAAGTTGAGATCTTCCAGGTACTCAAATTTTTCGCCGAAGGAGGCCAGGGCCGCCGAAATGGAGAGTTCAACGTGACCGGCACCCGGGTAAACGATGGGGCCCTGTACTTTGTGATCATCAATATACGGATGGGTCCTTTTGTCCAGGTTGATGTCCCAGAGAATGTTGTGGTTTTCCCTGGCCGAAATGGTCTTTCTTCTCAAATGGGGATGAACGGAAGAGCCAATGCGACTTTTTTGACCCTCTTCGGTCTCCAGCCAGTGGCGCTCCTTCTGCCAGGGATATGCAGGCAGTTGAATGAATGAACCATTGCTAAAGGAGGCTTCCCAGTCTATTTCACAACCCCATGTATGGAGCTTTCCCACTGAGGAGAGGAAGGTACGCTTTTCCTCCTCCTTCCTCCGGATGGAAGGAACAATAATCCCGGCTTTCTGTTTTGCTTCAAGCAGCTCATTGATTCCCAGTGCATGAATGGGATGTGGGCCCAGCTCAATGAAGGTATCAAATCCATCATTGATCAAAGCCTCAATGGCACTCACAAAGCTCACCGTTTCCCTTACGTTCCTGTACCAGTAGCTGTTATCAAGATTTTCGCCCTCATTCACCTTCCCGGTTACCGTGGAATAAAATGGAATGTGGGTGGCAGAAGGCTTCAATGAACTCAGGGAACTGAGCAGCTCCTCTTTCAGGGGTTCCATGTGGTGACAGTGGAAAGGGACATTTATTTGCAGCAAGCGGTTAAATATATCCTTGTTTTCAAGCTCTTCAGATATTTGCATAATTACATCGGTATCGCCCGAAAGGGAGACCATGGCCGGCCCGTTTACCGCACCTATGGAGACTTTGTCTTCGCGGCCCTGAATCAGTATTTTTGCTTCAGCAGGGGTAATCCCGGCAGCCAGCATTCTTCCCTTGTCGGTAGCTTTAAACTGTACGCGACTTCTGTGGAAAATGAGCAGCACGGCCTGTTCCAGGGTAAGTGCTCCCGAAGCATATGCAGCAGGTACCTCTCCGATGCTGTGCCCCACCACTGCACCCGGAGTGATTCCCAGTGCCTTCCACATCTCAAAAAGGGCAATCTGAATGGAGAATATGGCAGGTTGCGCAATATGGGTCTCACTGATTCTTGATGTTTCCTCATCTTTTGTGAGTTCTTCCAGCAAGGACCAAGATGCATGTTTGCTGAGCAGTTTATCCAGCTTGTGAATGGTTTCTTTAAAGAGAGCTTCACTTTTTAACAGTTGCCGGCCCATGGCCCACCATTGGGGTCCCTGCCCGGAGAAGACGAAAGCAATTTTATCCCTTTTTTCACTGCTTCTTCCCTCTGAAACTTCTACGAGGTTTTCTCCCTCTAAATATTTTTCCAGGTGAGAGGCCATTTCATCCCTGGATGCACCCACCACCGAAAGGCGCATGTTGTGATGTGTTCGGCGCACTGCTGAGGAATAACAAATATCACCCAGCTTAGCCCTGTTTTCTTCATTCCTGAAAAAGTCAATGTACGATTCTGTTAAGGCTTTCAAAGCTTTAGAATCCCTGGCAGAGAGGGTACATATCTGCAGTTTCTCATCAGTGGCTTTTTCCACTGCAGGCTCCCTGGCAATGCCTTCCAGCACCACATGGGCGTTTGCACCGCCAAACCCAAAGTTGTTGACTCCACCATACACACTGCCATTGCTGTCTTCTTCCCATTTTATGGGTTCTACAGGCACCCGAAGGTTTAGTGAATCAAAGGAGATGTTGGGATTGGGTTTTTTAAAATTAATATTCGGAGGAATGATCCGGTGGGTCATGGCCAGGGCAAGTTTAATAATCCCTGCAATACCCGAGGCAGGTTCCAGATGCCCAATGTTGGTTTTTACCGAACCTATGTAGCAAGTCTCACTGCGGTTTGCACCCACCACCTTCCCGATAGAATTGGCTTCAAGGGGATCTCCTACAAAGGTTCCTGTACCATGGGCTTCGATATATTTCACCTTCCTGGTATCTACTGCGGCATCCTCGTAGGCCATTCGGATCATCTCCTGCTGCGCTTCTGAACTGGGAACGGATATCCCGTTGGTGGTTCCGTCTTGATTTACTCCCGATCCCCTGATGGTAGCATAGATGCGATCTCCATCTTCCAGGGCACGGGAGAGGGGTTTGATCAGGATCACTCCGGCTCCCTCACTGCGTATGTAGCCGTTGGCACGGGAATCAAACGCATAGCATCTGCTGTCGGGGGAAAGAAATCCCCCCTTGGAGAAGCCCATTTGAGGCTCGGGCTTTAATATGGCATTGACTCCACCGGCAAATGCCAGCTCCGCATCATTATCCCAGATGCTCCTGCACGCCATATGAACCGCATTCAGGGAAGATGAACAGGCTGTATCCAGGGCCATACTAGGCCCTTTCAGATTATAAAAGTATGAGATCCGATTGGCGGCTATACACAGGGCCGATCCAAGGTTGGTATGTGCTCCGATGTTGACCTGTTCCACCGGAGAGTTTTGAATATCGCCGTAATCATGGGATGAAATACCTATGAAAACAGATGCACGGGAACCATCCATATCTTTCAAGGTCCGGCCAGCATTCTCCAGCGCCTCATAAGAAAGCTCCAGAAGCATTCTCTGTTGGGGATCCATTCTCGATGCCTCCAGTGGAGAAATTCCAAAGAATGATGCATCAAATTTGTCAATATCCTTGATAAAGCCACCCTGCCTGACGCTAATTTTACCCGCTTGCTTAAAATCGGGGGCAAAAAGCTCATCCGTATTCCAGCGATCTGCAGGAACATCTGTGAGGGCATTCCTTTTCTCTATAATTAGTTTCCAATAATCATCTGGTGTGTTGACATTTCCAGGGAATCTACAACCTATCCCGATGATAGCGAGTGGTTCTCTCCTTTTCTTATCCATCCTGTCTATGAAAATTTAATACTTTGTTTTTTCGAATCTGCTTTACTTTTATCATATATGAAGTAAATGATTACACAAAAAAATATCGTAGGGAACCTTGCATTTGTGCTAATGCAGCGGTACTGCAAAAATAACTCTTTTTTCAATATACCAATTCCTTTTTCGAATCAACAGCTTTCATTAACCTGAAAATGTGGCTTACCCTTCTCTATTGTAACTTATTTAAGGATCTATTATTTTCACAGCTCAATTTTGATGGGTCTGATTAACTAAGCTTTTAGTTGTTTAACTAAATATTTAGTTTACCTTTGAAGGAGGTCTATTCGATGGTTGAATAATTAAAATTAAAATCATGGTCATTCATTTCTTCAAGCTCGGATTCAGAAATCTGATTAAGAATAAAAGCAACACACTTATTAGTGTTTTATCCTTGTCGCTTGGTATTGGCATCCTCTTGGTCATATCGATTTTTGCAAATAATGAATTAAGCGTCGATAATTTCCATAAGAATTCTTCCAGGATTTTTAAAGTCTCCTATGGGAACTCCAGTGGGACACCCGGTCCGCTTTCTGATTTGCTCGAAAACAATTTCCCTGAAATTCAGCATGCCACCCATATTGAAACCCACCAGCTATTTGCCTTATCACCCCTGTTAAGTTACAACAGTGACCTCATTGAGATAGAAAAATACTATGCTGCCAATGCGGATTTCTTCACTGTTTTTGACTTTCAGGTTCTGCAGGGTGACATAGACGATGCATTAAGTACCCCATTCTCAATGATCCTGACTGAAAGTGAAGCTTTGCGAATTTTTAAGGATAAAAACCCCATCGGAGAGACAATCATTTGGAGAGCCGGTGAGGACTTTCCCTTTACCATACAGGCAATTGTCAGCGATAATCCACAAAATTCTTCCATACAATTTCATGGACTAATTTCTGAGGCATCTACAAAAAAGATGAGCCCTTATTATCCTGATAACTGGGGATTCGGAGTGTATGAAACCTATCTTCTTTTGAGTCCCAACATTGATTCAGAAGAGTTCGCGCAGAAGCTAAGAAGCTTCCTTATCGAGTATTATGCATCAACCCTGTCTTCCTCTCAATGGCATGATGATGCCAGGACAAATCCATTGGATTTACATCCAATCAGGGAGGTTTATTTTAATAAGACTCTTACGCATGATACTACAAATCGCGGCAATCTATTTCTTATCAGGGTATTAATCGCAATAGGCATGATCATCATGATCCTGTCAATTGTAAATTATGTAAACCTCTCTACGGCACGGGCATCGCTGAGAAAAAAGGAGATTGGTGTCCAGAAAGTTTTTGGTTCAAACAAAAGGACCCTTGTTTTCCAGTATATCACGGAAACAACGATGGTCAGTTTTTTTGCTACAATCATAGGTGTGATCATCACCTTGCTTTTATTACCCGGGTTTAGTCAGTTGATGAGTTTCAATCAAAGTTTAAGTTTTTCATATTCCTTTCTTGTTTTATTGGTGCCCGGAATCTTATTGCTGGGAATTATCGCCGGATTCTATCCTGCGCTCTACCTTTCTTCTCTGAGAGAGATCAATATGTTGAAAAAGGATTCAGGACCCCGCAACAAAGGGAGAAATCTACGGTATTTCCTTGTGGCCTTTCAGTTTGTTGTCTCAATTACGCTGATCGCAGTCACCTTTTTAATAATTCAGCAGGTCACGTTCCTTCAGGAGAAAGATATAGGGATACATAAGGAATCTGTAATATATGCAAAACTGCCGCGTCAATTAATGCGTCAGGGAAAAGAGGTATTTAACGAACGCTTACAGCACCTGCCTGATATAGCTTACGTAGCATACTCCAGCAGGGTATTTGGGGAAATTGATGGATATAACAACCTGGAGCTGGAAGGGCGAACCATTAATTTCACTAATATGTGGGTTGATGCTGAGTTTACTAAATTGTATGATTTGCAATTGGTAAAGGGCAGGTTTTTTACGGAAGAAATGAAGAGTGACAGGAATGCAACTGCATTGCTAAATGAGGCTGCAGTGAGAGCGTTTGATGTGAAAGATCCCTTTGAAATTGAAATAAGGGTACCCGGGGGAAATGCCAAAGTGGTTGGAATAGTGAAGGATTTTAATTTTAAATCCCTTCACAATGTAATTGAACCATTGGCCATCGTTTATTTCCCGGGCCAGGGAGCCTATGCGAATATAAAATTGTCCGGTAACAATACGCAGCAAACCATTGATGAAATAGAGGAGATCTGGAAAGAACTTGCCCCGGGATTTCCTTTTAGTTATCACTATCTGGATGCAAGTTTCGATAAGCTCTATAAGAGCGATACACAGATGGGGAAAGCCATTTCATTTGCTTCTTTGATTGCCATTTTAATTGCGGTTCTCGGTGTGCTGAGTCTTTCGCTTTTTTTATGTGAAAGCAGGATTAAAGAAATCGGTATTCGAAAGATTAATGGTGCAAAAGTATGGGAGGTCATACTGGGTATGAACAAGGGATTTGCATTCAATTTGTTGATCGCTTTTATTGTTGCATGTCCATTGGCCTGGTTCATCATGCATAAGTGGCTTGATAATTTTGCTTATAAAACAAATATCAGCCCCTGGATTTTTATTGGATCAGGATTGATTGTATCGGTGATCGCCTTTACCATTGTAAGCGGGCAGAGCTGGCGATTTGCCAATCGGAATCCGGCGGATACTTTACGAACTGAATAACTACCTTTACTCAAAAGTAAAGAGTATGATAAGACTTATCTTTCTTCTGGTCATTATATCTTATAGCTGTTCACCGGGAGCTGTTGTTAGTGAAAGGCCTTCAGTCTCGCCTGTTAATACCTACTCACAAGACTCCTTATATATCCATTTAACTGGTGGATTTAAGAATGATAGTCTCATAATAGAATATGCTGACATTCGTATTATTGAACCAGATATCACTACCGGAGACCATGGATTTGCAAAGGCTTTTGTTATTCCCAGCAAAGGAACCGATAGAATACATGTTAGTCTGATTCGTCCAGATAATAGATACTCAACCGAGATTATAAATAAGGGGGACAAGTTCATAGAAGTCTGGTACTGTAAAGACGATATATTAAAGCATTATAGTCGCACTGAACCATTTGATTTTTAACTGAATCCAGCGTGGAAGTAAAACTGAAAGACCATACCATTGCGGTGCTCCCCTTTGTCAATATGAGTGCCAGTAAGGCGAATGAATACTTTAGTGATGGTATGACTGAAGAAATCATCAACGCCCTGGCCAAAATTGGCAGATTAAAGGTAACATCCCGAACATCTTCCTTCTTTTTTAAAGACAAGAACATATCTATTACTGAAATTGGAAACGAACTCCATGTTTCAACAATTTTGGAAGGCAGTGTGCGGCTTTCGGGAACCCAGGTGCGGATCACAGCTCAGTTGGTCGATGTAGTGGATGATTTTCATTTTTGGTCAGAAACCTGGGACAGGGAACTGGAGAATATATTTGAAATACAGGATGAGGTAAGCCTGCTAATAGCAGAAAAACTAAGAGAGCATCTGGGTCACTTTGAAATTCAAGAACGCCTGGTAGAAAAGCAGACCGACAGTATTGATGCCTACGAATATTCTTTAAAAGCTAAATTTCTCAGGAATAAATGGAATCCTGAAGATGTGAAGAAAGCCATCTCGCTTTATGAAAAGGCTTTGGAATTGGATCCAAATCACTACAAATCACACCTTGGACTTGCCGATAGTTACAGCTTTCTGGGAACAACCGGATTTATGCCCTTTGAAGAAGCATGGGGATTGACAATCAAATATACCAATCAAGCGCATGAATTAAATAGTCAATCTTCAGGCGTTCATTATCAGTTATCAAATCAAGCTTTTTTTATTGAATGTGATTATGGCAAATCGCTTAGAGAAATGAAAAAAGCGATTGAAATAAATCCAAATAATGCTGCAGCTCAGCAGTTTCTCTCTTTTCTGTACATTATTGCAGGAGAACGGGAAAAATCGCGTGAGCATCTTGAAATAGCCCTTTGCATAAATCCACTTTCGGAAGAGACTCATTTTTTCAAAGCGTATTTCCATTATATGATCGGAGATTATCCCAGATCTTTAGATCTACTTGATAAATGCTTAAGGGCCAACGATAAAAATATTCCTGCTCACTCCATTAAACCCCTGTGTCTTCTTAAACTGGGCCGGTTCGATGAAGTAATCACTTATTTTGATATTATCCCTGCTGATGTTGTTATCGAGGGAGAAAAGACTGGTGCCATCGGATTAGCGTATTCTCTAATGAATGATACTGCCAATGCTTCCAGATATTTAGAAAAACTTTCTGCACAGGCCAAAGAAAAGAATGGTTATACTGCCGATTCCTACCTATTCATGATGGCTGCAGTTAGCGGGGATAAGGACAAAGCATTTGCATGGGTAGTTCAAGCGATTGAGAATAATTCTTCTTTATTACTTCTGCGATATACCGATCCTCTGGCAGCTCCAATAACAAATGACCCAAGGTATGATGCCTTAAAGAATACCATATATCGAACAGAAACAATTGAAGAGCCTGTAAGGCAAAAAACTGCTTTACTCGACGCTGATACAGCTTCTAAATATTCAAGCCGGCTATTAGATCATATTTCTACGAACAAGCCATATTTGAACCCAGATCTGACCTTGCGTGATCTGGCGAAACAAATTGACATTCACCCCAACCACCTTTCCTGGATACTAAATCAAAGTATCGGGCTTAACTTTAACGAGTTTATCAATCAATACAGGATTGAAGCTTTTAAGTCCTACGCCAAAGCCCAGGAAAACGAGAACCTTACTATAGAAGGATTGGCCTATGAAAGTGGTTTTAACTCTAAGACAGTCTTTAACACATATTTTAAGAGAGAAACTGGCTTAACACCTAAGCAGTTCCTCAAACAAAAGGGATAAAGTCAAGCCATCCTATTCCCCTTTCAAATTTCCATTTTGTTCGGAATTATAATTCCGCACTTCCTTCTTATAATTCAGAACGTTCACACCATTCGAATGCATCACCTTTGCTTAAAAGAATCACACTAAAAATCAGAAATCATGAAAGCAATTGAATTAACAAAGTACGGCGCACCTGAATTCCTTCAAATGAATGAAGTTGAGAAGCCTTCACCAAAAGACAATGAAATACTGATTAAAATTCACGCAACTTCCGTAAGCTCGGGTGATGCCAGGATGAGAAGAGCCGATCCTTTTATCATCCGCTTAATATTCGGATTCAAGAGGCCCAGAAAACATATTTTAGGGGTGGTAGTCGCAGGTGAAATTGAGGCAATAGGAAATCTTGTATCAAATTATAATATTGGGGATCAGGTGTTTGGATCCAGCGGAATGAACTTTGGTGCCCACGCTGAATACGTAGCTGTATCAGAAGATGCTGTATTGGCTCTAAAACCAAGCATCATGACTTATGAAGAAGCTGCTGCCATTCCATTTGGAGCAACAGCATCAATGCATTTTCTCAGAATAGCAAACATTCAGCAAGGCCAAAAAGTACTGATCTACGGAGCATCCGGAGCTTTAGGGACACTGGCTGTTCAATTGGCCAAGAACTATGGTGCAGTTGTCACTGCGGTTTGCAGCTCTTCGAATGTTGAATTGATGAAGTCTTTAGGGGCCGATAAGGTAATTGATTATACCAAAGAAGATTTCTCCAAAAATGGAAAGAAATATGATGTCATTTTTGATACCGTAGGTAAGAGTTCATTAAGGATAGCTTTAAGATCATTGAATAAAGGCGGCTACCTATTACTGGCCAGTGCGGGGATTGGCACTATGATAGGTGGATCTATCAAATCGATGTTTATAAGTAAAAAGATTGTATCAGGGGTAATAAAAGAAACTATTGCAGACATGAATTTTTTCAAGCAAGAGATTGAAAAAGGAAAATTGAAGGCCGTAATAGACAGGATCTACACATTAAAACAAATAGTCGAGGCCCATACTTATGTGGACCAGGGACATAAAAAAGGAAATGTTGTCATCGCAATTAATCATAATCATTAAACCAAATTCCGCTCGTAAAGAATGCCTGGATCTAAGATCCGGGCTTTCTCTTTTCTAGCTGGAATGAAAACCAGGGTATTTGGATATACCCCGATAAACTGGACGGCAGGTTAAGCTACTTAAAGTAGTAACTTGCCATGATGATTAAAGAAAGACAGAGTTATGATCGGGAGTTCAAGCAAAAAGCAGTTGAACTTTCCTTTGCAAGAGGCAACGCCAAAGAGATTGCCGAAGAATTAGGTATCCGCCCGGAGTTGTTATACCGATGGCGCAGAGAATACCAGCAATATGAGAATAACAGTTTTCCTGGCAAGGGAAAACCAAAGATGACCGAACTGGAAAAAGAGAATGCTACTTTTGAGGCCTAAAACCTTATTAGATGCCACGCATAGATCTTGAGAAATGTATAAAGTGCATGAAATGTGTCCGCGACTGTCCATCGGATGCCATTGATATTGATAAAGGAACCATAAATGACACCTGCATTCACTGCGGACACTGTGTAGCCATTTGTCCGGAATGCACTGTCTTTCCTGATGAAGGGGATATAATTAAACTACAGACCACTTCTGTTTCTTCAAATGATTTCAAAAAGCTGTCAGCCAGCATCCGTACCTGCAGAAGTTATAAGGACAGGGAAGTCGATGAGAAAACACTGCTCTCGCTGGTTGAGAATATGAAGCACTATCCTTCAGCCAGCAATGCACGTCCCCTTGAAATCACCATTGTACGAAGCAAAGAGCAGGTTCAAAAATTAAATGATCAAACAGCTCAGCAGCTAATCAAGGCCATTGGCTTTATTACCTCACCCATAATTATGCCCATCCTCCAACTCCTGGCCCCAAAACTTAATTTGCCCCGCCTCAACGCTTACAAGAAACAATTTATAGCACGCCAAAGCCCTGGATCTTCCCAGGTATGCCACCATGCTCCTTCTGTTTTAATATTTCATGCTCCTGTAACAAAATACGGCATGGCCGATGCAGACGCCAATATCTGGGCCAGCTACACCTCCATATATGCCAACACACTTGGACTTGGAAGCTGCTTTAATGGATTTATTGTCACAGCAATGAAACGAAGCAAAGCGATGCGAAGCAAATTTAGCATTCCAGCCAGGCATCAGGTATATGCATCACTGCTAATTGGTCACCCCAAAGTGAAGTATACCAATGAGGCTGGGAGAGCGAAGCCAAGCGTAGAACTCATATGACAGGATTCCATTGATCCTTCCTTATAACCATTGATCCTTCAATTTTTACCGCCGGGTAAGTTTTATTTTATATCGTGCCTTTTTGCATCGAGCTTTATCCTGAAATCATTGGCATCGGGATATGAAATACACATTATTGCTTTCTTTTTTCCTGACTCAGGTATGTATCACTTTCGGTCAAACAAGCATTATCGGGACCATACGGGACAATAACGGGGACCCTGTGCCGGGAGCAAATATCTATTTTGAAGGTACTTTCGAAGGATGCACCTCAGACACCATGGGCAAATTCAGCCTGACAACAACAATAGCATCCGAAAGCGTTCTGATCATTAGCTTCATGGGCTATAAGCAATACAGGCAAGCTTTAACACCCGGAGAACTTCCTCTTGTCATTGATGTCACAATGGAAGAGCTTACGAAAGACCTTGGAGAAGTGGTCATTACGGTGGGGACTTTTGCCGCAGGGGATGAAAGCAAATCGGCCGTGCTAAGCACCCTCGATCTGGCAACAAGCTCGGGAAGTTTCGGCGATATTACCAGCGCTATCTCTTCACTTCCAGGGATCAGCAACCCAGGTGAAGAGGGAGGGTTGATGGTACGCGGAGGTGAGCGGTATGAGACTGCCACATTTATCGATGATATGCTTGCAGATGATGCTTTTACGGCGAAAATTCCCAACATACCTGTACGTGGCAGGTTCTCCCCGATGCTTTTCCGGGGCACCGTATTTAGTACCGGGGGCTATTCAGCAGAATATGGTCAGGCCCTGTCATCCGTTCTGCTTCTGAACTCTATTGCCATGCCCAAGAAAGATGAGTTGTCTCTTATGGCCCATACTTCCGGATTACACTTTTCAGCTACCAAGAAATGGGACCGTACCGCTTTCTCTACGAGCACCGGATACAATAACATGCGGCTCTTGTACGCTCTGGTAAACAGCAATATCAAATGGCAGCAGGCCCCTGTAAGTTTCAGTGAGAACCTGGTATTCCGGCAAAAGATTGGCCGCAACGGAATGTTGAAAGCCATGGGTGCATACGGCTACGATAACAGTTCCATGTACTACACGGTTTTAAACACCGGTGAGGATGTGCTTTATAAAATGAAAAACCACAATTACTTTCTGCTGGCTACCTACAGGGACCAGATTGGGAAGGAGTGGATTCTTCATTCGGGAATCTCATACGGCAAAGATGATCTGCTGATGGGAATCCAGGATACGGCGACCTACGACAAACACAAAAATACCACCGAACTGAAACTCTCCTTTGCAGGTCCGGTTTCCAAAAAAATCCATCTGAATGTAGGAGCCAGTCTGTTTATTAAAACCCTCACACAGGATTATACATCTCTGCCCGGGGAGGATGTATTTACAAGCGATTTTGTAAGTCCCATCGGAGCCTTTTTTACCGAAGCAGAGATCAAGCTCACAAAAAGGATCTCATCACGCGTCGGAGCACGCTATGAAACATTGTCTCTGTCCAATGAGGCCTATCTGTCCCCCCGGCTTGCACTGGCATGCAAAACTACCCAATACAGTCAGATATCTCTGGGCTATGGTCATTTTTATCAGCAGGCACAGGATGATTTTCTCATCTACAACAATGATCTGAAATCGGAGAAGGCAGAACATCTTATTGCTAACTTTCAATATCGGCGCAACAGCAGAATCTTCCGCGTTGAAGCTTACTATAAATTATATAATAAGCTGGTTAAATACGATTCCCTGTATTCAATCGAAGCCAGCGCCTACAATAATCATGGGGATGGTTATGCCCGGGGAATTGATCTTTTCTTCAGGGATAGCAAAACCATAAAAAATGGCGATTTCTGGCTTTCCTACTCATTGATGAATAGTGAAAGAGACTATAGGGATCATATCCAGGCCATGACCCCTACTTATCTGTCAAGACACAATTTGTCCATCGCCTATAAGCACTACTTTGAAGTGGCTGATTCTTACCTAAGTATGGGATATACATTCTATAGTGGCAGGCCCTATGTGGATCCAAACATCAGTAAGCTTGTTCAACAGGAGACCGAAGCGCTTCATAACCTTTCTTTCAGCATTTTTCACTTCACTGAGATTTTTGGAAAGTTCACCATGCTCTTTGCCCAGGTATCCAATGTCCTGGGATCTAACAATATTTACGGATACAGATTCACCACCACCCCTGATCATTCTGGCCGCTACCGCTCCGAAGCAATCCTGCCAGTATCTAGGCGCTTCTTCCTCGTGGGGATCCATGTGTCCTTCACAGGACAAACTGAAATTTAATTGAATCATCGTTATGAAAAAACTTATGCTTTTTATCCTGTTATCTATAGCCATACAGGCAAGGGCCAATGATACCAGCTATTATGCTGTCATAAGAAACAGCCTTGAACTTGCCGAGCAGGAATACAGCATCATCACCTTTCAGAATCTTGCCAACACCTGCGACCGGATTATCACCATGCGGGAGAAAGAATGGTTACCTGTTTACTACCGGGCCTACGCCTATGTGAATATGGCCTATATGACTGAAGATGAGGAAGAAAAAGACAGGCTGCTGGACAATGCTCAGGCTTCGGCCGATGCCGCATATAAATTGAACCCCGGGGAGTCTGAAAATCAACTCTTATTTGCATTGATCTGCTATGGTCGTATGGAGATCAATCCCATGTTCAGGGCCACTATTTATTATCCGAAGGCCAATGCTGCACTGGAAAAGGCTAAGGAGCTAAATGTAAAAAATCCACGCATATATTATCTGGAAGGTAAATCCACTACTTATAAACCAGCCTTTATGGGTGGAGGCCCTGAAGCGGCATTGCCTATTATTGAAAAAGCGCTTCAATATTACAAGGAATTCGTAGCTCCTTATGATATTTTCCCCCAATGGGGCGAGGAAAGCACCATCGAACTTTACCAGGATTGCAAGGAGGGAATTAAAGAGAATTAGCTATATTTCAGTAAGAAATCTTAAGCAAGTCCGATTACTTTTTAATACGTGAAAATGAAACTCTGGAAATCTCCCCCCTCTACCGGTCTAATCCTGAGATATCTGCTGGCTCCTCCCATTATCGGATTCTTTATTACACTGATTTCGTACCCATCGGGATTTAAATCCATTGCTACCATCTTATATATATTGCTGTACTCATATAGCATGGGAATTCCCTCGATTGCACTTGTAGCTTTCGCCACCAGGAAACTTGACAGGCATTATCGCTGGCTCAAAAATCCCTTAAAAAAATTGCTGCTCTCCATTACCTTCGAAGTATTGATCGTATTGTTTGTGGTGATGCTGGTACAAATTGCCTTTCTTATTGCTAACAAGGGTAATTTTAAGGAGCTGTTCAGTCAATTATCTGTGGGATTTATCTGGGCTGTGAGCATGACCGTATTTGGAATCGCAGTTGCAAATGGATTCCTTTTCTTTAAAAACTGGAGACAATCGGCCCTGAACGAGGAGATATTAAAAAGAGAAAAACTGGCCATCGAATACGAGGCATTGCGTAACCAGGTCAACCCACATTTTTTATTTAACAGCCTTACAGCACTTACCACCCTGGTGCATCAGGATGCGGACAAGGCAGAAGCATTTATACGAAGGTTTTCAAATGTGTACCGGTATGTTCTTGAGAACCGGAACATGGAAATTGTAAGTCTCAGAAATGAACTGAACCTGATTGAGAACATGGCTTATCTCTACCACTACAGGCATGGAAATAACCTGTTTATTGAACTAGAGCTGGATGCAAGCGATGAGAAACATGTTCTCCCCATGGCCCTGCAGATGCTACTGGAAAATGCTTTAAAACACAATGTTATTTCTAAGGAGAAACCTTTGAAAGTAAGGCTCATAGAGGAAGATGATTATGTGGTTGTTTGGAACAATCTACAGCTTAAAAACAGTGTTCCTGATTCCAATAATGTGGGCCTGGGGAACATTCGTCTGCGCTATAGCTATTTGAGCGAAAACCCTGTTATTATTGAGAAATCAGAGTCCTATTTTCAGGTGAAAATTCCAATATTGAAACAAACATGACCATTAATGCACTGATTGTCGAGGATGAGAAACCTGCGACTGAACGCCTGATAAAGCTTTTGCATGAAAGCGAGCATGAGGTGTCGGTTCTTCATGTATGCGACTCTGTGAGCCAGACAGTTGCATGGTTCAAGCGCAATCTACCACCCGACATCATGTTCCTCGATATTCAACTGGCCGACGGACTTAGTTTTGAAATATTTAAGCACCTGTATATCCCATGTCCGGTTATTTTCACCACTGCCTTTGAAGAGTATGCCATCAGGGCATTTAAGATCAATAGCATCGACTATTTACTTAAACCCCTTGGCCTTGAGGAACTGAATTTTGCCATTGGGAAGTTTAAAGGACAAACTCAAGATCCCATCAATAGTCTTTTGAGCAACAAAGTTGAAGCCTTAATGCAGATGCTAAGGCATCAGTATAAATCGAGGTTTGTTGTAAATATGGGGCCCAGGATCAAATCCATTGAAACCGCTCATATTAAATACTTCAACAGCCTGGAGAAATCCACCTTCCTGTTCGATGATTCAGGGAAATCATATGATATCAATTATTCCCTGGACCAAGTGGAGACGCAACTCGATCCAAAGCAGTTTTTCAGGATCAGCCGAAAATACATTGTGAATATTGAAGCCATCCAGGATATCCACACCTATTCCAATAGCCGGTTAAAGTTGATCATCAAAGGTTCGAGCGAAGAAGACATTATGGTTAGCCGAAGAAAGATCAATGATTTCAAAACGTGGCTTGAGAAGTGAAAAAAACGTAATTTGGTGACTATGAAAACCTTCGAAAGTCTTAAGCTCTCCAAACAAGTGTTGCAAGCCCTGGGAGACCTGGGGATTGAAAACCCAACACCCATTCAGTCAGAGGCTTATCCTCTTATTCTCTCAGGAAAAGATATGGTGGGTATCGCACAGACTGGTACTGGAAAAACCTTTGCCTATTTGCTCCC
>QMPQ01000033.1 GCA_003648635.1 Bacteroidota bacterium
AGTGTGCAGTTTCTAAGTAAACTGGAAGTTTATAATGTAAATATTCCAGTCGCTATTTTGGTGTGGCTTATGATTTACCCCATGATGCTTCAAATTGATTTTTCAAGCATTAAGAATGTTGGTAAACGTCCAAAAGGTTTAATATTAACGTTGGTAGTTAACTGGCTAATCAAACCTTTTACAATGGCATTCTTTGCATGGATATTCTTTACCAAAATATATGCAGCATATATATCGCCTGAATTGGCAGGTGAATATATTGCAGGGGCAATTCTATTAGGTGCTGCACCTTGTACAGCGATGGTTTTTGTATGGAGTTACTTGACCGATGGCGACCCAAACTACACACTCGTTCAGGTTTCGATAAACGACCTGATTATATTAGTAGCATTTGTTCCTATTGTGGGTTTACTTCTGGGAATTACAGATGTTCATGTTCCTTATGATACCTTGGTTTCAAGTGTTTTGATTTTTGTTGTAATTCCTTTGGTTGCAGGATATATTACAAATAGGAATTTAATCAGAAGAAAAGGCGAGGCATGGTTTAAGGAGGTATTTTTACCCAAATTCAAACCTGTTTCTATTTTAGCATTGCTGCTAACATTGATTTTGTTATTTGCATTTCAGGGATATACGATTACTGAGAATCCACTAATTATTTTGCTTGTTGCAGTTCCATTAACCATTCAAACCTATTTCATATTTTTTATCACGTGGTTTAGTGGCAGAAAGTTAAAATTGCCCCATGCAATTTGTTCGCCTTCAGCAATGATTGGCGCAAGTAATTTTTTTGAATTAGCCGTTGCAGTAGCAATTGCACTTTTCGGCTTACAATCACCAGCGGCATTAGTGACCGTAGTTGGTGTATTAGTTGAAGTACCAGTTATGCTATCATTGGTTTCGTTGGCGAATAAATGGAAATATTAATTTGTGAAGTATCATGGGACTATAAATTGGGTCTGTAACCACTTACATTAATACCAATAGAATAGGCTTTTCATTTCTTTCTGCTTTGGGGTTATAAAAAAGCACGGTTTAAAGAAACATTGCCAGTTATTGTATATCAGAAAATAAGAGTAGGGGAATGCTAAGATGCTAATATTCAAAAATTTAACGCAAATGTTTTATATGTATTATAATATAACAACTATGATATGCCTGCACACATAAAGAGTTCCTTGATTGGAGCAGAACTGACCATCCCAATTACGAATCACCGCCTGAATTTAGGTGCCTGGCAGGGAATATATTTATGTGAGTTCAGGAATCATGGTGGAAGCAGAAAAATTGTAGTAACAATTATCAGTTAGTGATTTATTTGTTTTTTTTATCCTTCAGTTTTTTCTCAGTCTCGTTCACTTGTTCCAAAAAATGCTTCTCCACTTCAGAAATCTCATTTTCCCTCATTTTCTTAAATTTCTGATATTCAGTATGAGCTTTTTCTAAAGCTTGTTTATGACTGATTGTTCCTGCATTGTTTAAAATATCCTTTCGTGTCATTTTCAGGAATGCATCCAGCTGTTCAATCCAGTCTTTCATGTACATTGGCTCTTGGTTGAGAGCCTGAAGTTCCGCCAATTCCATATAAGCCGATACAATACGGTTTAAAATGCTTAATTCGTTCTCAGCAAGATAGTTTTTAGCAACCTCAGTTTCTTGTTTGGTCGGTTTCTTTCCTTTATAATTTCTCAATCCTAAACCTGGTTTTCCTGAATCTACCCTTTGGTAAATTATTTCGGCTGCTGTATGCCCATGTGCTGCCCAGTGCATTTTATTCTGAAGTGTTTTGAAAAATATAACCGACATTTCAAGAGAAGGATTGTAATCGATACTTGTGGCATAAATGTCAAGGACTTTTCTCCAAAACACTTTTTCGGACGAGCGAATATCCCTGATACGAGCCAATAACTCATCGAAGTAATTTCCTCCTCCAGCTTGTTTAAGTAAATCATCGTTCATGGTAAAACCTTTCACGATGTATTCTTTTAACCTGGCTGTTGCCCATTGGCGGAATTTTATCCCCTGGTGGCTTTTCACCCTGTAACCAACAGAAATAATTACATCAAGATTATAAAACTTAACAGGACGGTCGGAACCACTAATGTGCAATATTTGCACATTGCTTTCTTCCTTCAATTCACCTTCCTCAAAAATATTTTTGATATGCTTGGTTATCACGGAGCGCTCTTTCTGAAATAGCTCACCCATTTGAGCCTGTGAAAGCCAAACGGTTTCTTCTTCTAAACGGACATCAATCTTGGTTTGTCCGTCTTCGGTTTGGTATAGCAGTAATTCGGAGTTGTGTTTCATTAATAGTTGAATTAATGTTACCAAAATACAGGTTTATAATCAGAGTACCATTTGTATTACGCTGGATTTATGTCATTCTATATATTAAAATAGTGTTACTATGTTATATCATCCGCTCCTTCATAAATATGAGAATATAGGGGGTGATTTTCAGGTATGAGGTGGTTCATAAAGGCTTCGAAATCATGCCGCACCGAAGGGTCGGCATTTTCATTCAGTGTAAGTCCTGCCGAAGTATGCTGGATCAGAACATGCATGATCCCCTGATCGGGTAATTCGTCCGCCGCTTCCTCCACCAGGGAGGTAATTAAGTGAAATCCTCTGGGGTAAGGCGACAGGGTAAGCGTATTCTGAATGGTCATGAGCTTTGTAAGTGTTAATATTTCACAAAAATAGCGCTTAAATGCTACCCCCCGCTCTGTTTCCGCTGTTTTTTTATCTACTTTTGCCGCATGTATTGGAGTCGTTACGGGGCATACATGCGGATTTTAATGGGATTATTCATCCTGGTTGCTTTCAGCTTTCAGGCAGCTGGTCAGCGCAAAAAGGACCAGAAGAAAGAGCTGGATGAGGACCTGGTTCAGTTTTCCGGCATGGTACGGGACCTCCAGCATCGTCCACTTCCCCATGTGAACATTATCATCCTCTCCGAGAGAAGAGGAACTACTTCCGATAGCCGGGGTATGTTTTCCTTCGTGGTCAGGCCAAGTGATAGCATCCTTTTCAGCCATATGGGCCATAAGGGTACCATGCATGTAATCCCCGATTCCCTGGGAGGCCAGCAGTATCCTGCCGATATATTTATGGTCAGCGATACCTTTCAACTGGCAGAAGTAAGAATCTACCCATGGAAAACCTACCAGGAGTTTAAAGAGGCCTTTCTCGCACTGGATCTTCCCGATGATGATGAGCAAAGGGCCTATCATAACATAGCCCTGATCAAGACCCAGATTAAAATGAACCGGGATGGGGGCATACCCAGTCCGAGTATTGCCTTCCGGGAAGTGATGAGGCAGGAGTACAACCAGTTATATTCAGCCGGACAAACCCCTTATTATACCATCTTCGATCCTATACGCTGGGCCAAGTTTTTTAAGTCCCTCAAAAGCGGCGATTTCAAAGAGGAGGATTAATAAGATTCTGCACAATTTTCAAGGGCTTTCATTAGTTAGTATTATATTCGGAAAATCTCTGATTGTGAATATGCGCCTGCTTCTGTTTTCACTGATTCTGATCATCGCTACAGTGGTGAATGGGCAGGATACCGGAACCTTAGAGGGAAGTATCAGAGACAGCATTGGTGATCCGGTGGAATTTGCCAATGTGGCTCTTCAGGGAACACAGCAGGGAACCATGACCAAGCAGGATGGAAGCTACACCATGGAAGTCCCTTCAGGCCGCTCCTATACGGTGATCATCTCCTGTGTGGGATACAGAACGAAACAGTTTGCCGTTCGCCTGGGTGCCGGAGAGTCCAGGCAGCAGGATATCACCCTCCAAACAGATATAAGAGCCCTTAGGGAAGTATCGGTAAGTGCACGCCAGGAACGGGGATCTACCTTCCAGCGCATCGATGTGGAAGATCTGAACTACATGCCCACCACCACCGGAAAGGTGGAAACCATTATCAAATCGCAAGCAGGAGTCAGCTCCAACAATGAGCTAAGTTCCCAATATTCAGTGAGGGGTGGAAACTTCGATGAAAACCTGGTCTATGTGAATGATGTAGAGATCTACAGGCCTTTCCTGGTGCGTTCTGCACAACAGGAAGGCTTGAGTTTTGTGAATTCAGACCTTGTATCGTCTATCAAGTTTTCTGCAGGGGGCTACGATGCCAGGTACGGCGACAAGATGTCCTCCGCATTGGATATTAGCTACAAGCGGCCCCGTGAGTTCGCTGGATCAGCTTCCATCAGCCTGCTGGGTGCATCAGCGCACGTGGAAGGAGCCTCTAAAACTGAACGATTTACCTACCTTGCCGGCTACCGATACAAAACCACGCAATACCTGCTGAATACCCTGGAAACCAGCGGGGATTACAAGCCTCAGTTCTCCGATCTGCAGACCCAACTTAGTTACCAGATTTCACGTAAGCTGGAACTTAGTTTTCTGGGTAACTATTCATCCAGTAAATACCAGTTTATTCCTCATACCCGCAACACGGAGTTCGGCACCAAGGACCTGCCCCTGAATCTTCGGATATATTACGATGGCCAGGAAATGGATCAGTTTGATACCTACCTGGGTGCCTTCACACTCAATTGGAAGCCAAGAAAGGGTTTGTCACTTAAACTAATTGGGTCTGCCTTCCGGACCTCCGAGGAGGAAACCTTTGATATCATAGGACAATACTGGATCAATGAGCTTGACAATACCATTGATTCAGAAAGCTATGGGGATTCCCTTCTGAATATTGGAGTGGGTACTGAGCAGGTTCATGCACGTAATTACCTGGAGGCTTATGTGATTTCCGCATCACACCTGGGGGCATACCGCAGCGGAAACAGACACATTCAATGGGGACTCAGCTACAAGTATCAGGAGTTCTATGACCGTATCAGTGAGTGGGAAATTATTGATTCTGCCGGCTATGTGATTCCCTACAACGGAGAAGAACTTGAGTTGACTAAATCCCTGAAATCTGACAATCATATAAGCTATGATCAGTTCAGTGCTTTTGTCCAGAATACACGAGAGATCAATACCAGGAAGGCCGACTACTTTATCACTGCCGGAATCCGGGGCCTGGTATGGAACTTCAACCAGACCACCATGATCAGTCCCCGGGCTACCATCAGTACACAACCCAACTGGAAGCGGGACATGATGTTCCATGTTTCGGCAGGATATTATTACCAGCCTCCTTTCTATAAGGAAATGCGCATGCCCGATGGCGCGATCAACTATGACATTGAGCCTCAGCGATCGATTCACCTGCTATTGGGTGGAGATTACATATTCAAGCTATGGGACCGGCCCTTTAAACTGACTGGTGAGGCCTACTACAAATGGCTCAACAACCTGATTCCTTATAAAATAGAGAATGTTAGAGTATCCTACGCCGGTGAAAACATATCGGAAGGTTTTGCCAGGGGAATCGACTTTAAGCTGAATGGTGAATTTGTACCCGGCGCTGAATCATGGTTTACCTTATCTTTCCTGCAAACCAGGGAAGATGTGGAGGGAGACTATATCCAGGTATGGAACGGAACAGAATTTGTCACCGAAGAAGCGGGTGAATTTCCCAGACCTACAGATCAGATATTCACGGTCGGATTGTATTTCCAGGACTATTTTCCGAACCATCCGGGATACAAAGTTCACCTGAATGCCTTTTACGGCACCGGAATTCCGCTTAGCAGTCCTGTGGAGGATCAGTACTATACTCAGCTACGAATGCGCCCCTACCGGCGGGTGGATATTGGATTCTCGAAAGTAATTAAAAGGGAAACGGACATCTGGGGAGAGCGCAATCCCCTGCGCTTCTTTGAAAGCATCTGGATTAGTGCAGAAATCTTCAACCTGCTGGATATCAAAAATGAAGCATCCTACCTCTGGATACGGACCATCTCAGACCAGCAGGGTGTACCGGGCATGTTCGGCATTCCCAACTACCTGACAGGACGAAGATTCAATCTTAAGATCTCAATCAGCTTCTAAAACTACTTGCATTTTCCCTGCACCAGGAACTTACTGATTTCCATGCGTGTCCGCTCCCTCTGCTCCCAGGCAGCCACATCAGATGGAAGCTTGGCAGGTTCGCCCTTATATCCTATGGCCATTATGGTCATAGGTTCGTACCGGGTGGGAATCACCAGGGTTTCCTTGGCCCTTTCATGATCATAACCGCTCATCTGGTGCACCATCAGATCCATGGCCGTGGCTTGTGCAAGGAGATTTCCCACAGCCATACCTGCCTCAAAAAAGGCCAGTCTGTTGGGACGGTTCTTGTAGGTGGAAATCACCTGGGCTAGCGGCATTACCAGTAAAGGTGCAGTAGAGGCCCACTGCTGGTTGACTTCGCTCATCAGGTCTATAAACACTTTATAATCAGACATCTCCTTTGTGGCAAAGATGAAGCGCCAGGGCTGTGCATTCCTGGATGACGGTGCCCATTTTGCTGCTTCGAAAAGCAGGTGAATCTTGTCGTAGTCTACTGCACGGTCGTCAAAAGCCCTGGGGCTCCAGCGATCGGTAATTAGCTTGTGTACTTTGTCCATGATGAAAATTTGTTTTATTACCTTTATGTCCTCAATTTACTAATAATATCTCAAGGGAATTAATTATGAATACAAAAGACTACATCCAGCGTGAAGATAAGTATGGTGCACATAACTATCACCCGCTTCCCGTGGTGCTTGACCGTGGCGAAGGAGTCTATGTCTGGGACGTGGAAGGCAAGAAGTACTTCGACTTCCTCTCTGCCTATTCAGCTGTAAACCAGGGGCATTGTCATCCAAAAATTGTGGGTGCCATGACAGAACAGGCCCAGAAGCTTACCCTCACATCCAGGGCTTTCTACAATAGCTTGCTGGGTGAGTTTGAACAGTATATCACTGAATATTTCGGATATGATAAGGTACTTCCCATGAACTCAGGAGCGGAGGGCGATGAAACCGCTCTGAAGCTTTGTCGCAAGTGGGGCTATGAGAAAAAAGGTATTCCTGAAAATGAGGCAAAGATCATTGTCTGTGAAGGAAATTTCCACGGCCGTACCATTACCATCATTTCCATGTCGACCGATCCAGATTCCTATAAAGGTTTTGGACCATATACCCCTGGTTTTATAACCATACCCTACAACGATACTGAAGCACTGGAGAAGGCACTGGAGGATCCAAACGTGGCCGGATTCCTGGTGGAGCCCATCCAGGGAGAAGCTGGAGTCTATGTTCCCGACGAGGGCTTTCTGAGCAAGGCCTATGAGCTATGTAAGGAGAAGAATGTACTCTTTATCGCCGATGAGGTCCAGACCGGTCTGGCACGAACTGGCAAACTCCTGGCCTGTGACCACGAGGAAGTTCGTCCTGACATCCTGATCCTTGGAAAGGCGCTTTCCGGAGGTGTTTACCCTGTATCGGTGGTGCTGGCAGATGATGATATTATGCTTTGCATTAAACCTGGAGAGCACGGATCCACCTATGGAGGAAATCCGGTTGCAGCCAAGGTTGCTATGGCCGCCCTGGAAGTCCTGAAAGAGGAAAATCTTGCTGAGCGCGCTGAGGAGCTGGGAAAGAAATTCAGAGCCGAACTAAGAAATATAGACTCCCCCATGATTGAACTGGTCAGGGGCAAGGGCTTGCTAAATGCTATTGTCATTAAGCCTACCAATGGAAATACCGCCTGGGACGTATGCGTGGCACTAAAAGAGAATGGCCTGCTGGCCAAACCCACTCATGAGCACATCATCCGCTTCGCTCCTCCCCTTGTGATCACTGAAGAGCAGCTGATGGAATCCGTAGACATTATTTCCAAGACCATACTGTCATTTTAGGACAAACGCCCTATTTACAATAGGTTTGAAGCAAAAAACCGGGAAATAACTCCCGGTTTTTTTATGCTATTTCTTAATGTATTTCACCGTCTCATCAGTCTCAGGTCCTGCTACATGTAGGAAATAGATTCCATCATTCTGCGCCGAGATATTGATGCTTCTGGCTCCACCGGCAGAGGTAAATTGTTCCTGCAGTACCATTCTTCCATCGGTGGTATAGATCTTCACCTCATACTCACCGGCAGCAGGAAGATCCATCAGGATCAGCCCCGGACCCGGATTTGGGTAGACCAGGAGGCTTTCATTCTCCAGCAAAGATATTCCGGTGAGCCAACCTATATATATCCCTTCATCGCTGATGGTATAGTCAAGTCCAGAAATGATCTGGTTCCCAACTACGGTAACTTCATGGGTCTCCAGCATATCCAGTCCCGGAACCTCCACATGAAGCTGGTAATCACCATCGGGCACGTTTTCAAAGGCAAACATTCCTAAATCATCTGTTTCAACATAGGCTATCACCTCATCCGCCATAGTCGATTTCTTGGTTTTCTTCAACAAGACCACACCAGCCTTCTTTGCCGGACGGGCCATAGTTCCCTTCAGTATGGCGTCCATTTCATCCGTATAGGTGATAGCCCCGGACATTTGGCCCGATCCATCGCCTGAACTTAATGGTAGTACTTCCTCCAGTTTGATGTTGACAATATTTGAGTTGAATTTAGGATAGAAATCATGGAAAGAAGCTGCTTTCCAGCCTATCTGATCCCCTGTATAAGTGCATATATCGTTGGGGTACAGAACCGGGTCCGGTACTGCCATCAGGGTATAGTTTCCGGGATACAGCTCATTAAACAGGTAGCTTCCATCATCCTCCAGTAAGGCTGAATCCACGGTCGGATACATTCCCCACCAGGTGGATTTAATAGCCTTCACAAATCCTGGATATACCGGACTATCATTTGCATCAGTCACCAACCCTCCCACAATCACATCCGAGGCCAGTTCCAAAAGCCAGCTGGTGTTTGCATACTGCCCTTCAGCAAGCACTGACTCACCAACTACAATGCCATTTGTTACACTCATTTTCATGGAGCTAAAAACCTCTCCATTGGGAAGTACCTCCAGGTCTACTCCACTAAGGTTGAAATAGGGCGGATTCAGCAGGTGAATGTTGCTATACCAGAGTGGCAGGCCATTGTAATCCAGTCCCACATGGAAAAGAAAACTGCCTGGAACTACAGTTTCAGCAGTAATTCCGTCCAAATCCTGCGTCGTATAATTATATCCCATCAGGGAGACATTCCCTGCACGGTCGGCATCAAAACCATAAATTTGTGTGTCATCGGAGGACAGAGCATAGCCCCATTGTTCCGATCCATCACGGATATCCAGGGCAGCCACATAAATCCCTCTTGAATAAGTTAAATTCATGATCTCTCCATCCACCAAAAATTCAGGATTGGTAAAAGGTGCTGTCAAATAAAGAAGTCTGTTTTTCCAGGAGATGGCATCGTAGAATATATTACGGTGCAGGACTGTACTGGAGGCTCCCTTTTTCTTTCCCTCCTCTACCGGTCCCTGGCTTTCAAACTGCCTGGTCCATACCGGATTCCCAACAGGATCGATCCTGAAAACAAACTGGTTGTTTGACTGTTCATCCAAAAAGGTAAACTGAGTGTTCCCAAGACTATAAAATCCTGTATTGGTATTCCCGGCCAATACAAAATCACCGTTGGACATGGGGAATGCTTTGAAAATTCGGGAAGCATAACCGTAATCTTTCAACATCCCGTCCTGAACCCACTGGGACTGGCCAGCCTCATTGACCTTCACAGCAAAAGTTCCATATCCATCCAAATAGGGAGGAAGGGATCTGTCATGAACCAGTGGACTACTCTCGGTCCCGTAGGTTCCAGTAATAAGCGCAGAACCATTAATACCCGGATGTACCTGGATTCTGTCGAAATAGGGAGAGGTCCCCGATTGCATTGGATCAAAACCAAGCTGATATACCCACTGAAAGTCCAGATTACGATTGTACTTGATCAGATAAGAATAACTGTTTGGTGTATCCAGATCCTTTCCAAGGGTTCCAAAACCTAATAATACCATGGGCTGCGAGGCCTTTCCATAAACGTAGACTGAGCCATCCTCTGGATCCAAAATCGCTTCGGAATTGGCATATTGATTGGATGTAAGTGCCCAGATATTAATAACTTTCTCCTGCTGGCAATTAGGATCATAGTTGGCAATAAATTCAAGATTGCTGTTTACAGCAGGATCAAAGATTGTCCCATTGGCATCAAGCTGCTCATAGGCAGTAGACATAAGGGTTAATCCTCCCTTAAAAGATCCGGCATAGACGACATAGCTTGTCCCCCTTACAAAATTGGATTTCAGAGCCAGCCCCTCACTATCGTATTTGATGAAATAAATGCTCGGGTAATCAGGATCCAGGGCGGCTCCCAGCAGAGGGTGATCTGAACTGGTGGAGTTCCCTCCAGAAACCCTGTAAAAACTGGAGGCATCTGCCTCAACAAGGAAGGCATCTTGAGGATATTCGTCCAATCGGACCACATCATGGGTTCCGAGAACAAGCTGTTGCCCTGCCACCGTTCCGGCAAGCATCAGTAAAACGGCGAAAACTAAGTCTTTTTTCATTATATTACTGTTTAATTTATTTCAAATATCGGATACCGCATACCAGAATATCATCCACCTGTGGCTCTTCTTCCATCCAGCTTTTCAATTCCTCCTCCAGCAACACGGCCTGCTTTTTTACAGGTTCAGTGCTGATCCGGGTAAGAAGATTCTTAAAGGGCCTGGCCTTATACTTGCCCCCCTTCTCTCCTCCAAACTGATCAGGGAATCCATCTGAATACATATAGATCATATCCTCATGTTCAAGCTGTACTCTTTGACTGGTAAAGGATTTTTCTTCCACAATATGCTTTCCAACAGGCATCTTATCTCCTTTATATTCAATTAATTCACCATTGCGAACCAGAATCAATGGATTATAAGCACCGGAGAATTCCAGCATACCCAGCTGCCGGTCAATAACCACCAGGGCCAAATCCATGCCATCTTTAGCCTGTTCTGTCTCATCTTTGTGGGACATGGATCGGATAATATTGCTTCTTAGACGATTCAGAATTTCAGATGATTTCAGGACACCCTCATGATTCACAATCTCATTGAGGAAGGTCAGTCCCAACAGGCTCATAAATGCACCAGGTACCCCATGACCCGTACAGTCGGCTGCACAGACCACAATCTGTTCCTCCTTCTTCTCCACCCAGTAGAAATCACCACTTACAATATCTCTTGGTTTAAAAAGGATAAAGTGCTCAGGAAGTGTCTTTTCCAGGGTTCTTTTTCCGGGCAGAACCGCCTGCTGTATATTTTTGGCATACTCGATGCTGGAAGTAATCTCCCTGTTTTGTATGATAATCTGATCGCGCTGCTCCTCCACATAACTCTTTTGCTCGGAGATTTCATCCCGCTGGGCCTCTATCTCCACCTTCTGATCCTCTATCTCCCTTGTGCGCTGTTTGACTTTGGTTTCCAGGATCCTTTTCTCTTTGATAAGCTTTCGTTCCCTGTATTTAAAGGTACCGTAGAGCAAAGCCAGAGCCGTGATCACCTCCAGTAATATGAACCAGATGGTCTTCCAGAAGGGAGCCTTGATAGTAAAAGTAAAGCTGGCTTCCCGTTCCACCTCTACCCCATCCAGGTTAAATGCTTTTACCCTGAAAGTATAATGTCCATTGGGGAGTCGCATATAGGGAGCTGAACGCTTGTTTGCAGGAGTGGACCATGTCTTATCAAAGCCTTCCAGATACCAGGAGAAAGTATTTCGGGAGGGAATGGTGGTATGGATACCTGTAAATTTGAATTCCAGGGAATTTTTACTGAACGGAAAAGTCATCTCCTCGGGGAACACTCCTTCAATTCCTGAATTTCCATCTGGTGAACCCATGTATACCATTCCATCTACTATTGGCGGATATAGCACCAGTAAAGGGGGATATGGATCCTTAACATCATAGGCCGGATCATAGTGCACCAATCCCTCCACTGTTCCAATCCAAAAATCCCCTTCCTTTCCTTTTGAGATGGCCCGTGTATAGGTTTCAAGTGGATAGAACCCCTCATCATAGCCATGCAGGGTAATTTCGCCGGTTTCAATATTAAACACATTGATACCCAAATTAGTGCCAATCCAGAGGGAGATACTATCAGCAAATTCCACAAAATAGTTGGAGTTGGAAACCAAGCCATGTGTGGTATTAAAATTTTCTACGGCCCCCGGAAGACTGGGATCAATCTTTAAAACACCCCGGCTCTTTGTGGCTACCCAAAGGTTATCCTGATGATCGCTGGTTATATCCAGATAAACAGCCCGCAAAAGACTATCCTCTTCCGTATAGTTCCTGATGGGCTGGCCCGACAAATCAAAAAGAGAGAGACCTCCCTCTGTGGCACAACAGATCAGCTGTCTCATCTGCAGCAAGCTGTTTACCTGCAAATTCACCAATCCTTCCTCCTTGCCTAGAATTGAAAACTCTCCATCCTCAAGAATATGAATACCAGAGTCTGTGGCACACCAAAGCTGTCCATTTCCGGTATAAAGCATGCTGTTAATGGAAGCTTTTTTCAGTCCTGCAGAGGAAATGGTATGACCATCGTAGTAGAATAATCCATTATCAGTTCCTATATATACATTTCCAATACGATCTTCCATAAATGAAAGTGGTTGAGCTTCATAGGGGAAACCAGTATTTTCTCCAAAAGTGACCACGCTATCATCTAAGATGTATTGAAGGTTATTGGCCGCTCCAATCCATGTTCTGCCCTTTGAATCGTAATAGACAGCTTGAATGGATTTAGCCTGCAATCCATTGTCAAGATCATATATTTCGAAAATGGATCTCCCGAATTTACTTACTCCCCCCTGGGTGGCGATCCAGATATTACCAAATCTGTCTTCAAAAATGGTTTTCACTATATTATCTACCAGATTATTTTTTATGGTAAAATGCTTAAATGAATTATTATCTATTAGCCATGCCCCATTAATAGAACCGCTTGCCCAGATTCGTCCCCGATCATCTTCTATGAGCTCCGTTGCAATGGGTTCAGATTCAAATGGAGAATTGAACTGATGAAAAGTCCCGTTCTCATAAAAAAAGAGACCTTCCCAATAAGTTCCGCACCAGATTTTTCCATCAGCCGACTTCAAGAGGCATAATATTGTTAAATCATCTAGTCCATTTTCCTCACCCAGCCAGTAACTTTCGTCATCTGTATGAACCAAAACTCCCTTCCCCTGAGTCCCATACCATATTTCACCTGGTCGCACCTCAATAATATCCCGCACAATTTCATCCACTAGAAATTTCTCAGAGTGATAGGGATCGGAAAAAATGGTTATTCCCGCATTGAAATATGTGGCTACATGAACCCTACCTCTGGAATCCACAAATACATCCTGAATATTGATATCTGTGAGGGCATTTTCATCGGAATATCTGAGAATGGTATCTGATGTGATAACAGAAATTCCATAGGCGGTCCATGCCCAGATATTCCCTTCAAGGTCCTCAATCATTCCGTCTATATGGTTATCAATTAATCCATCATCAACCGTGATTTGCTCAAAACTCTCACCATCGTATACGCCTATCCCCCCCTGGGTTCCAAACCAGATATGCCCCTTCTGATCCACAAGGAGACAATTTACTTCATCATCTGGCAAGCCATCTGAGAGATTAAAATGTTCGAAAGTATAGCCATCATACCGGGCCACTCCAACATGGGTTGCAAACCATAGATAACCCTGCTGATCCTGGCCTATATCAGTAACTGTGTTCTGCGGAAGTCCTGTCTTCAGTGTATGGTTCTCAAAGGGAACCTTTTGTGCGTGAAGCAGGGGGAGGAAAGCGAATGCCAGCACTAAGAAGCATAGCTTCATGTATAAGGTATAAGCGAATCTTTTCCTAACTTGCATCGCCAAACTATTATCTGACTATTTTATGAAAAACTTTGTGCCGCTTTTCATCTTCATATTAATACTCACCGGCTGCAACAATCCGGGAGGAAGGACCTGGATGATTCCAGTAAGCATCGATCCTTCCGATCTTGCTTATACGCCATCCAGCATGGAAAGTTTCGAGGAAAGACGCTCGCAGCTTATTGACTCTTTGGGCTCTGGCTATGTTATTCTAAGATCGGCTGACCAGAGTAGTTCCAACCGGCATGAATTCAGACCAAATAACTATTTCTATTATCTGACAGGCTATGAAGATCGTGGCTCCTATGCCATACTGAGTAAGGATCCACATGCATCCTATACACTTTCGACACCTCCACAGAACATCAGGATGCAGATTTACGATGGAGAAGTCCTGGATGCTGAAGAGATTATGGAGAAATACGGGCCCGATCAGACAGTCACTTACAGAGAAGTCAGGGCGCTGATTGACAGCTTGGTGAAGACAGGTGCAAGCATCTACATAGACCGTTCGGATCGCACCTTCATGAGGGATCTTCAAGAGATGGCGGGAGAAAACGGAAGCACACAATTCAAGCATATTGGCGAACTGGTGGATGAACTCCGGGTAATCAAGGAGCCCATGGAGGTGGAATATATGCAGAAAGCATGCAATATTACGGCTATGGCGCTGACCAATGTGATGAGGGAGTGCAAGCCAGCTATGTATGAGTTTGAGATGGAAGCAGTGATTGAGGGCACATTCCTGGAGTATGGTTCTGCCATGCCGGGATTTAACTCCATTGTGGGTTCCGGTCCCAACAGTACTACCCTGCACTATGAGCCCAACAAGCGGCTAATGGAGGATGGAGATCTGCTGTTGATGGACGTTGGAGCGGAATATGGCTACTATACAGCCGATATCACACGAACCATTCCGGTGAATGGCAAGTTTACTGCCGAACAAGGCAAGATCTACGAACTTGTGTTGGAAGCCCAAAAGGCTGCCATTGAGCAAATGATCCCTGGTCATATGTTTACAGATGCCAATGATACTATAAAGGAGATGATCAACCAGGGACTTGTTGAACTGGGATTAATCACTGACCCGGGATCACCCTGGCAGCTTAGTTTTTATACTATTCATGGCACCTCTCATTTCCTGGGAATGGATGTACATGATGTAGGAAGATACCGTGATCGCGAACTTGAACCTGGAATGGTAATCACCATTGAGCCTGGTATTTACTTCAGGGAAAAGGCTCTGGAGCAAGCCCAGGAAATGTTCAAGAACGATGCAGACAGTGCGGTAATAGCAGAGTTTATTGAAGAGATCACACCGGTTTATGAACAATATGTCAATATCGGGGTTCGTATTGAGGATGATATCCTGCTTACTACCGGAGGAAATATAAACCTCTCAAGGTATGCCCCCAAAGAGATTGAGGATATTGAACAGATAATGAAATAACTATAAACCATTAGAACATGAGTAAAGCAGCGATCCATACGGAAAAAGGTGTAATGCAAGTTGAATTTTACGATAAGGATGCACCTGGCACCGTGGAGAACTTTATTAAACTATCCAAAGAAGGATATTACGACGGACTTACCTTCCACCGGGTACTCCCCGACTTTGTGATCCAGGGCGGCTGTCCCGATGGCACCGGAATGGGCGGACCCGGCTACAACATCAAGTGTGAACTGGATGGTGACAATCAGTACCACGACCGTGGTGTCCTTTCCATGGCACACGCAGGAAGAGATACAGGAGGATCACAATTCTTTGTCTGTCACTCACGCAACAATACATCCCATCTGGACCGCATGCACACCTGCTTTGGAAAAGTAGTTGACGGTCTTGAAGTGATTGATTCCATTAGTCAGGGTGACAAGATTGAGAAGATCGTCGTAGAAGACTAGGGAATTATAGTATTGCTGTCCTGTTATTTTTCAGGTATTCCTGGATGGAGGATATTCGTAGTATTTTGTCCTTCTTATCAGGTTCCAGCTTTATTTCCTTATTCCCGTTGATCAGAGATTCCAGAGGGATTCCCAAGTAACGGTTTAGCAGAGTAATCATTTTCAGGGTTAAGGGCCTTCTTCGGTGCAATACCTCTGATACTCTTGTCTTTCCACCAAATAGTGGAGCTATATCAGTCTGCTTTAATTGCCTTCAGTAAATGAATGATTCTTGGTTACGAAGTATAGCAAACCTGTTTTGCAGTTTTGATCTGTTTAATGGCTTCCTTATAGGTAAGTCTGAACGGTTCATTTCCCGAAGGTCCAGAAACTGCAAGCTCTGATATTCAGTAAGCCTTTACTTTCCTCGCCAGTGAATTCTTTTGATTCAAGAGAATTCACTGAACTAAAAATATTCTTTAAATGAAGCCCGATGGTATCGGTACCCTTCTCAAACAGCTCAGACATTTGCCTTTGGGAAAGCCAGATAGTATCTCCATCAAGTTTAACTTGAATATCAGTATTTCCATCAGGAGCGGTGTATATTATAATTTCTGAGCTTGGCGGGGCTTTACAATGTGCTGCAAACAGGGCTGGCAAGGCAAAGCGCCAGCAGGGCGTGGTGGGGGAGATTTACCTAATGCTACGTTATTCTCCTTATTTTGGAGGGATGCTGGCTGGTGTTGATAATGTCGGATATGAGCAGGTACTTGTCTGTTACTTCGTAAACGATCTTGTATCGCCACTTGGATACCGAGCGGTAATTCCTCGGCTCATCGACCATGTATTCTTCTTTGGAGTATTTTTCTGGGAAGTGTCCGAGGCTTTTAGCCAGTTGAGCCAAAGACTTCTTAACATGCCTGGCAGCACTCACTGAGTCTTCAGCTATATACTCGTAAATACCATCAAGGCTCTCCTTAGCCCTGGGGTCCCAATGAACTGGAAGCTTCTTCTTCATTACCAGCCTTCCATCTCTTTTTCCACTTCCTCTTGGGTGATGTAATCTCCGGCTTCAGCACGTTCAGAGGCCGCTCTGACTCGTTTTTTCAGGTCTTCTGGGGTAATGGGGGTACCATTAACCTCATATCCTACAACCTCAGATCCTTCATATTCCTTTCTCATAGCATCAACCATCCTGAGGAACCTCTCGTCAGTCTTATCAATGTAGCTTCGAACCTTTTTTCTTAACTCTGAAGTTTCCATACTGCTCCGCTTTTATACAAATTTAACGATTAATATCCACTAATGTTTCTTTTCTAGCCAGGTGTCACATTCTGTGATACTGGATCTATACGATTAATGGGATTCTTGAGACAGTAATCATACGGACTTTCAGCCATAAATTGTTCCGCCAATGGGTCAATAGTAAGGAACCTCCCCAAAGCTGGGTCGTACAAACGCGCATGGTAGTCGTACCAGTCCAGATTCACAGAGCCTAACAATTCGTCTTGAAGCTCTTTCCCATTATACTTGAAGATTATTTGTAGTCGATTCAGTTGAGCAGCGGATTACAATCTAAGATGGTCCAAGAAATTATGCTGAAAATCAAATAATATCACAATAATCTTGGTGCCAAAAACGGTGGCTCAATCTGGACCGAAACAAGTGGCTCGCTTTACTGGTATTTACATGTAGCTCCAGATTGCCTTGAACCGGATATCCCTGCGATACTTTTCTAAAAAGGAATCCATGGTGTATTTGTGGAGTATAAAACCAAGGCAGTCGCCCTCTTCCTTGATCTCCGATCTTACTTTGACGGCTTGTAGCGGGGATTCCCGCTTCATGATGTAAATGTAGATTCTGCGAAGTGTAGCCTTTGCCTCGTCGTGCCAGCTAACCTTGTAATGCTTTTTACCAAGAAATATTACTGTCAGAACGAAATCCTGATGGATATGTACTAATATGGTACCTGGTTCCTTTACGATCTCCAGTTTTAATCAGCACTTTCTCATCGACCAGGTAGGCCAGGTCTTTCTTTAGTGTATTACGGGAATACTCCGGTAAAGCCTTATCAACATCACCCACCTGAACGGGTTCATTGTCCCTGATGAAATCAAGTACCTGCTTCTGCCTTTTATTCAGCGCTGTCTTAAGTTTGCTGTAAGTCTTATATCTGGCATTGAGTTCTTCGGTCGCTTTGATCAGAGATTTGATAAAATAGAACACCCAGGTGCTGATCATTTCATTGTCTTTGTAGCGGTTCTGCTGGCCCACCATCAGTGCCCTGTAATACTCACCCTTATTAGACTCAATAACCCTCTCAAAGGATATGTACTGGATAAAATCATAGCCCTGGCTCATCATCAACAAGGTACAAAGCAGCCTGGACAGAAGGCCATTCCCAGCCGTATAAGGGTGGATGGATAAAAATTCATATACAAAAGCGGCAATAAAAACCAGGGGGTGCATGTCTCTCTTCTCAATCCGCTTATTTAACCATCCAATAAGCTGTGTCATTTCTACCGGAGTCAGATCTGGCGAAGTGGGATCAAAGAGTTCCCGCTGGGAACCATCCGGATAGTTGGCCTGCACTTGATTGGAAGTTTTTTTGTAAGAGCCCCGGTGTGGCTGATCCTTATAGCTATACTTAAGCAGGAGCCGATGGAGCTGATGTATACGCCGCTCTGATATCTCGATATCCGCATAATCATCCAGAACTACTTCACGCGCCTCATAATAACCCGCAAGCTCTTGCTCATCCTGGGATTCAAAGCGTGCTTTCTTGATCGAAGCCAGCAGTTTCTTTACATCCTGTTCCCTTATCCTGGCTCCCTCAATGCGGGTCGAAGATCCTGCACTTTCGATGGTGGCAATTTTGCGAAGTTCCTTCAGATACTTTACCTGCTGGCTCTCCCTTACCTTCCAGCTTCCCTGAAAAGTATCCAACACACTTAAGTGCTGACTCAGTTGCTGGTACACTTCGCTGCTGAAACCTAATTTGGCTTGCATATTCTTGGAAATATCCATATAGTATCCATATATATCCAAATGCAAAAATAGACAAAAAAATCAAGATATCCATATTGTATCCATAATTATCCAAATAACAGGCGCTATTTGTGTCGCTGTTCAAGAACTGCTACCACCTCCTTTATATCCTTCCCTTTTGCTGTTAGCAGTACCAGCAGGTGATAGAGCAGGTCGGCTGCTTCATTAAGAAAGAGTTCGTCATTGTTGTCTTTGGCCTCAATGACCAGCTCCACAGCCTCCTCTCCTACCTTTTGTGCTATCTTATTGATGCCCGCATTAAAAAGGGAAGTAGTATAGGAGTCTTCCGGCATCTCAATTTTCCGCTTATTGATCAGCTGCTGCAGTTGAGCGATGAAAGAAATTCCCTCCGGATCCAGGGAGGCGATGTTTTTTTCATTAAAGCAGGTTTCGCTTCCGGTGTGACAGACCGGTCCGGCCGGGTTGGCTTTAATAAGCAGGGTATCTTTGTCGCAATCCTCCAGGATTTCAACCACATGCAGGAAATTGCCGCTTTCCTCGCCCTTGGTCCATAAGCTGTTCTTTGTGCGGCTAAAGAAGGTAACCTTCCCCTCTTCCCTGGTCCTATCCAGAGCCTCGGAATTCATAAAACCAAGCATCAGAACAGTATCTGTGTTTGCATCCTGGATAATAGCCGGGATCAATCCATTAAGTTTTTCGAAGTCCATTTTATCTGATCGTTATATTAGCTTTCTTTAAATAATCCTTCAACTCGGGAACCGGGATCTCATTGTAATGAAAGATAGAGGCAGCCAGTGCTGCATCGGCCAATCCATACTCAAACACCTCAACAAAATGCTCCTTACTACCTGCTCCACCTGAGGCAATCACAGGGATTGTGAGTTGTTGGGAAAGCTCCCTTAATGCTTCACAGGCATAACCACTCCTGGTCCCATCATGATTCATGGAGGTAAAAAGAATCTCACCAGCCCCCCGGTCCTGGACCTCCCTGGCCCAGCTAAACAAGTCCCTGTTGGTGGGAATCCTTCCCCCGTTAATAAAAACGGTCCAGCGATCATCCTTCCACTGTGCATCTATGGCCACCACAACAAACTGCTTCCCAAATCCCCCGGCAATACGGTCCACCAGTCCGGGGTCCCTCACAGCCGAGGAGTTGATGCTTACCTTGTCTGCACCGGCTGATAGCAGCAGATCCGCATCCTCCACCCGGTCTATGCCGCCCCCTACGGTAAAAGGAATATTCAGATGTTCGGAGATACGCCTGACCAGGTCCGCAAAGAGCTTACGCCCTTCAAGGGTAGCGGTAATATCCAGATAAACCAGCTCGTCGGCACCATCACTGGCATATTTAGCTCCCAGCTCTACCGGGTCGCCCACATCAATTACATTTTCAAAATTGATCCCCTTCACGGTCTTCCCGTCCCTGATATCCAGGCAGGGTATAATTCTCTTGGCCAGCATCTTAGTTATTATTAAGTATATATGACTCCAGGGCATTTAAAGGGATTTTTCCTTCATAGATTGCTTTCCCAATAATCACCCCATCGATTCCCGCCTCATCCAGAAGCTCAATATCCCTCATCCTGCTGATCCCTCCACTGGCCACCAGGTGAAGTTCACTGTCCTGGACCTTAAGGGTTTTATAGGTCTCCAGTGAGGGACCCTCCAGCATTCCATCTTTATCTATATCGGTGCAGATCACCTTCTTAATACCTTCGTCCCTGTAATCGGCAATATAAGTATTCAGATCAAGTGCGGTGGCCTCGTGCCATCCCGAAATGGCAATCTTTGTGTTCCTGAAATCGGCACCCAGGATTATCCGCTCTGGCCCATATTGACTCAGCCAGCTAAGAAACAGTACCCGATCCTTCACCGCAATGCTTCCACCGGTGACCATGCTGGCCCCCGATTCAAATACAATACGCAGGTCCTCATCACTTCTTAATCCGCCGCCTGCATCAATCACCAGTGAAGTTTGGGAGGCTATCTTTTCCAGTATCCTGTAGTTTACGACCCTTTGCTCCCTGGCACCATCCAGATCAACCAGGTGCAATCTCTTAATTCCGTGATCCTCAAACTGTAAGGCCAATTCAAACGGATCGCCATACTCCTTTTTCTGAGCATAATCGCCCTGGGTGAGCCGGACGCAGCGTCCTTCAATAATATCTATGGCAGGAATAAGCTCGATCATAGCTTCAGAAATTGTTTCAGAATCAACTCCCCGGGATCGCCACTCTTTTCCGGATGGAACTGGGTAGCATAAAAATTATCCCTTTGCATGGCAGCACTAAAAGGCAAGATGTAAGAGCACTCTGCAGCAGTATCTTCACATACCGGAACATAATAGGAGTGTACAAAATATACATAGGATCCTGAGAGCTCCGCTGGAATCAGCTCCCCATTCACCCTCTCGAGGCTGTTCCAGCCCATATGAGGCACTTTTTGACCATTTGTAGGAAAATGTCTTACCACCTGATCAAAAATGCCTATGCAGGCAGTATCACCCTCCTCCGACCAGCTACACATCAGCTGCTGACCCAGGCATATTCCCAGCACCGGACAACTAAGTCCCTTCAACAGGACATCGAGCTCCCGCTCTTTCAGGTAGGCCATGGTACTGGCCGCCTCCCCCACGCCTGGAAAAATTACCCTGTCTGCTGCCAGGATGGTTTCATGGTCGTCCGTTATAAGAGCTTCCACCCCCACTCGCTTCAGCGCATGATCCACTGAACGGATGTTCCCTGCATTGTATTTGATAATGGCTACTTTCATCCTGACTTGTCCTTAAAGTTTTCCTTTGGTAGTAGGTAAGTGCACACTATCAAGATCCAGTTTCACAGCCTTTCCCACCGCCCTGGCAAAGGCCTTGAACAGTCCTTCAATCATATGGTGTTCATTGTCTCCCCTGACCTCCATATTCAGATTGCATTTTGCAGCATCAGAAAAGCTTTTGAAAAAGTGGAAGAACATCTCCGTGGGCATATCCCCGATCATCTCCCGCTTAAACGCTACGTTCCACTCAATCCATGGTCTGCCACCAAAATCGATGGCCACGCTGGCCAGGGAATCATCCATGGGTAATACAAATCCGTACCTTCCAATGCCTCGCTTATTTCCCAGGGCCTGAAGGAAGGCCTCCCCCAGGACGATGGCCGTATCTTCGATGGTATGGTGTTCATCCACATGAAGATCCCCTTTCACATCCACTTCCAGATCAATGCCTGCATGTCGTCCTATCTGATCGAGCATATGATCAAAAAAACCAAGTCCGGTCGAAACCTGCGTATGTCCCTCTCCATCAAGAGAAAGCTTAATGGAAATCTCTGTTTCGTTTGTGGATCGCATGACTGTTGCACTTCTCAGACGGCTCCGGATATATCCGTACACCTGGTCCCAATCGCCGCATATCACTTCCGCATTGACTGAAGCATCGTCTCCAATAAAGATTCCCCTGGCTCCCAGGTTTTGAGCCAGTTCCATATCTGTTTCACGGTCACCAATCACATAGGAGTTCTCCAGGTCGTAGCCACCCTCCAGATAGCTTGTGAGCATTCCGGTGCGGGGTTTCCGCATGGGAGAATTCTCATCCGGAAGAGAGGGATCAATGTGTATCGCATCGAACTCTACACCCTCGTTCCTGAAAGCTTCCAGAAATTTCTCATGGGGAGCCCTGAAGTCCTCCTCGGGAAAAGCATCGGTGCCCATACCATCCTGATTGCTGACCACTACCAGCTCATAATCGGTATATTGCCTCAATTTGTAAAGATTCCTGAATACCCCTGGCATAAATTCCAGTTTCTCCAATGAATCCACCTGGTAATCGACCAGAGGCTCCTTGATCAGGGTTCCATCCCTGTCTATGAATAGCACTTTCTTCATGGCTGAAATGTTTTAAGAGCATTTTGTAAGGCCCTGTTCTCCTCTGAAGTCCCGATGGTGATACGCAAGCATCCTTCACAGAGTGGAACCGACGAGCGATCACGGATAATGATGCCTTTAATCATTAAAAACTCATAGACGGCAGCAGGATCATCCACCTTTATCAGGAGGAAATTGGCATCGGAAGGAAAGACCTCCCTCACATAGGGAAACGATTCCAGCTCAGTGGCCATTCTGCTGCGCTCTTCAAGGATCGCCTTGATCCAGATGCTCCTCCGGGCCGTATCCTCCAGGCCTCTAAGTGCTGCATCGATGGTCAGCCCGGATATATTATAGGGATACTTCACCCTGGAAATATATTCCACCAATTGGGGATGGGCAAAGAGCATGCCCAGGCGGATTCCGGCAAGTCCCCAGGCCTTGGAGAGGGTTTGCAGAACCACCAGGTTCTTCTTTTCCTTCAGCAGGGAGAGAAATCCGGGATCCTGACTAAAATCTATGTAAGCCTCATCCACCACCACTATGCAGTTCACCCCGTCAATAATTTTCAATACAGCCTCACGCTCCAGGGAGTTGGAAGTGGGATTGTTGGGGGAACATAGAAATATCAACTTGGTGTGCTTATCCACAGCATCCAGTACCGCATCGGGATCCAGGCTGAAATCCCTGTTTAAGAGAACGCTTCGACGTTCCACATTATTGATCTCCGCACAGACTGCATACATG
>QMPQ01000034.1 GCA_003648635.1 Bacteroidota bacterium
GACATACTGGGGGGCGTATCCATACTGAAGTTTCATTCGAAAGAGTTCCAGTTCATCTTCGGTTCCTGATTGTTTCAGGATCTGCTGATCGTCGGGGAGCATATCCAGCACCATAATGTCGGCGAGTCCGTCGTTATTCATGTCGGCCACATCGTTCCCCATGGAAGAGCGGCTGGTGTGGGCTATCATCGAGGTGAGCTGCTCACTGAAGGTGCCGTCACCATTATTAATGTAGAGGTAATCGTTCTCATGGAAGTCATTTGATATATAGATGTCGGGGTAACCGTCATTGTTTATATCGCTTGTATTGACCCCCAGGCCATATCCAATATGACTTCTGTATATGCCTGCTTCTGCGCTGACTTCGTGGAAAAACCTACCCGATTCTGAAGCATCGTTCCTATAGAGCCGGTCACCGGCACGCAGGTCTTCTTCCATGCGCAGGTCAGACATGCCATATGATCGGGAGCTGTGTACCGAGTGGTTCAAGAGGTACATATCCAGATCTCCGTCCAGATCATAATCAAAAAAAGCTACCTGTGTGGAAAAACCTATGAAATCCAGTCCGTATTTTGCCGACTCCTCCTTGAAAGTAAGATCCCCCTGGTTGATAAAGAGCTGATTGTGCCCGCCCAGGCCCTTATAGTCTCCCACATTGCATACGTGAATATCCACTAGTCCGTCCCCGTTCACATCGGCCATGGCAACACCGGTGCTCCAGTCGCCAGTCCCCTCAGTTCCCGATGTTGTGGTGATATCTTCGAACTTTAAACTCCCTTTGTTCAGGTATAGCTTGTTTTCCAGTTGATTGGCTGAGAAGTAGAGATCGATGAGTCCGTCGTTGTTAATGTCCCCGGCAGCCACACCTGCCCCGTTATTAAAATAGAGATACTCAATAATATTAAAGTCTTCTGCTTCGGTTAGCTGGTTCTCAAAATCGATACCAGTAGAGGAGGGGGGGAGCGATGTAAAAAGAGTATTGCCCTGCTTACGCTTGCAAGCAAATGCCACCGAAAGTATCAGAAAGATATATACTGTTTTTTTCATATCACTGTGCTTGTATCCTGAAGAGTTGCAGCGGATCATTGTTGCGGGCAACAACCAGCACTGCTCCATTGGCAGTATGAATGGTCCGGATGTCCCGGATTTCGCCCTCCAGTCTGAATCCGGAGAGGAGTGGACTTACCACCGTAAAACCACCCTTTCCATCACCTTCCAGGAAATGACCATAACTGGCATCGTAGCGTCCCACTTCGGGTTTTACATTATATAGATTGCCACCCAGAAGCAGGTCCAGATTCCCATCACCATTATAGTCACCTGTTGCGGCTGCCATGATTGTTGAGAACTGGGTTTCTATGGGAAGAGGTTTCATGGTGAAATGTCCCGCACCATCATTGATAAACAGGCAGGACTCCAGCTGATTAACATCCAGTTGTATGGCAGAGCTCAGCTGTTCGGGTGCAAACATATCTGTGATGGTCTGTTCCTTGTAAGATTCGTAATTGGGATATTTCTTCAATAATACGGGAATCTGGCGGGTCAGATCATGCTTCAGTGCCATGGGGTAGGCGCTATCTCCTTCATAGACACAGATAATCTGCTCGGCCGATCCATTCAAATCAAAATCATTTACATACATCGTGACAGGCCGCTCCGGACTCGCCTTAAAGCGGGAATTAAGTCCGTGGTTCCCCGCTACAAAGTCGCTGTCTCCGTCTCCGTCAAAATCTCCGGTAGCAATGCAGTTCCACCAGCCAGAGCTAGAAGATCCAAAGGCATCCTGGCTCTCACGAAAAGATCCGTTCTCATTGATAAAGACTTTCAGGGCCATCCAATCGCCTGCCAGGATCATATCAAGATCCCCGTCCCCATCCACATCTTCCCACTGCATATCGCGGAGCATCCCCACCTCTTTCAATTCCGGTGCCAACTGTGCAGTCACATTGGTGAATTGGCCCTTTCCGTCATTTTCCAGCAGGTAGCCATTGCTTGGAACGCCGTATAGGAATGGAACCAGCCGGATCCCCACAAAAAGCTCCATCACACCATCCATATCAAAATCTGCAGCACGGACGCAGGCTGTACTTTCATAGCGACCTGCCGGAAGGATCTGGGGTGATTTGGTAAAAATTCCCCTGCCATTGTTCAGGAACAGGCGATCGGCCAGGGCTGACGAAGCGCTGGAGAACTCATTTCCTCCGCTGGCCACATACAGGTCCAGGTCGCCATCACCATCTGCATCAAACAGGGCACAATCGGTGTCTTCAGATTCTTTGTATATCTCAAACAGCTCCTCATTGGAAGCGACAAATGATTGGTTTCGTTGCTGGAGTAGGAGGCGGCCCGATTGGCCCCTGGCTCCTCCCACATAAGTGTCCTCCAGTCCGTCCCCGTTCACGTCCCCAACGGAGACCCGCGGCCCCTCTGTGGAGAGCATCTGGTAAATCAGTTTTTCTCTGCGAAAATCATCGTAGACATTCTCCTTATGAGTAAAATCAACGGAGACATCATCGGTGATTTCTTCAAACCATCTTTCTTCCTGATTTGCCTTTTTTACCAGGGGAGCTGATGCAGGCACCCCGTCTTTTTGATAGAGGGTCAGGGTCTGGTTGGTACTTACGTCCTTCAGTATGGTTACTGTATTATCCGGCCATTGGATCACCAGTGAATCGACCATGGTCAGGGTTCCTAAACCCAGGTTGGGGCGGGGATCCATGGTGGATTTGAATCCTCGCATGGGCATCTGTTCCAGGTAGTAGGAGTGGCCCTGGTGCCGAACGCTTACCTTAGTTCCGATGGCATCGGTATTACCGGATTCTCCCTTCAGGATCACTTTCAGGTAGTGGTGATCGGACAATTTTTGGGAGGTCTCATTTCGGTATAGAAACATAGGCATATTCACATTATTCACAACCAGGTCCAGATCACCGTCGTTGTCCAGGTCGCCATAAGCGGATCCATTTGAATGACTGGGTTCGGCCAGTCCCCAGGCCAGGGCCATGTTCTCAAAACGGTGATTGCCCTTGTTCTTAAAAGCATAGCTGGGGAGCTTTACCGAGGGGATGGCATCAATCAGGGTCTTGTAGTCCACATCGTTCCCTGAAATGATGGAGGCTACCATGTCCCGGTTGGAGAAGTACTGGATATAGTCCTGGTCGGTCAGATCCTGGTAGATCCCATTGGCCACAAAAATATCTTTCAGGCCATCGTTGTCCAGGTCCAGGATCAGGGCACCCCAGGACCAGTCGGTGGCATGAACCCCGGCCAGCCGTCCAATTTCACTGAAAGTGCCATCTGCATTGTTGAGCTGAAGCATGTTGCGGGTAAACTGGTGATGATAGCCGTTTTCATAATTGGATTTGTAGCTGTCCCAGCTGTCGAAGGTTGTTTTGGTCTTGAGACGGGCATCATGTTCAGGGATCATATCTGTCACAAAGATCTCTGGAAAGTGATCATTATTGATATCAGCCATATCAGCCCCCATGGAGGCCGCGGAGATACAAGGCATCATCGTGGTCAGTGTTTCCCGGAAAGTTCCATCGCCATTATTTATATACATGTAGTCCCGTTCAAAGAAGTCGTTGGATATATAGATGTCCATCCATCCATCCTGGTCAATATCACCCACGGTAACCCCCAGTCCGAAACCAATGGTGCTGGCATAGATTCCTGCCTCCTCACTTACATCGGTAAAATGCATATTATCATTGCGAAACAACTTGTCACCTCCAATGCTGTCCCTTATCTGCCGCTGGTTTTCGCTCAATTCAAAACTTCCAATGGCCTTAAAGGAATTGTTGAGCAGGTAGAGGTCCAGGTCGCCGTCATGGTCATAATCAAAAAAGGCACCATGGGTAGAGTAGCCCCGGTCGTCGATCCCGAACTCTGCAGCGCGCTCTGTAAAGCTTAGGTCACCGTTGTTGATATAAAGTTCGTTATGTCGCTCATCACCCTCCACATTTCCGGAATTGCAGACATAAATATCGGTCCACCCGTCCCCGTTAACATCGGTAAGACTGGCTCCGGTGGACCATTCGCCGTGTCCACTGATCCCTGCCTGTTCAGAGATATCCTCAAATTTGAAATCTCCTTTGTTCAGGTAGAGCACATTGGGTCCCATGTTGGAGGTAAGAAAGATATCCATAAGCCCGTCGTTGTTTACATCACCCAGGGCCACTCCTCCTCCATTGTAAAAATTCCGGTAGGTATAGATATTGAATTTCTTTTTTAGCTGTTCATCATAGTCCAGGTAATTCACAAAACCAGCCCCAGTATAGGATTCGGGCATCAGGGTGAAGAGTTTATCTCCTGCAGCTCTGCCCGGGTTCCGACTGCATGAGAGGCTGAGCAGGAGTGCCAGCAGAAGAAGAAGGCCAGGGAGCGTTTTGGGAAAGAAGATTTTCATCAGACGATCAATTCTGATTTGCAGACAGGGAATCTTTCTCTAATCCGGCGAGCATGTCGGTGAATCTGGCCCAAACATAGAGATCGTTTTCGACATATATGGTGATCCTCCTGTTGCCATCGATTTTGGTGTAGGCATCTCCATTCATAGGATGTGTAACGGTTATGAAACCTTTGCCGTAGATATCCTCATACCAGTTCTTTACATCTAAGGCCAGATTGCTTGCCGATAGTTCCTTTGTCCAGGGGGCCCATCCATTGTAAATGAAGCGTACCGGCATTTCGACTATTTTTCCACTATCGAATTTGGGATAGAAGTTCATGGTAGCCGGATGTTCCAACTCTTCATTGAGATCATATTGAACGCTCATATTGGCCGATCCCTGCTTGATTATACTGTCCTTGTTCATATCCCAGCAATGTTCGTAGAACTCCTTCTGGGTCATTCCAAAGGAGAGTCCCATAAACAAGGAATCGTAGCGGATCCCGCTGGCCAGTTCCCTCTTTAATCTTCGCTCATAAGTTTTTCCGGGTGTGCATCCTCCCACAATCAGTGCGGCAAAGCTTGCCAGCACCATCCATTTCATCCATTTCATCCTTCAATATTTTCAGAAAGTGTAAAAGTGTAAATTCTCATTGTTTCTCGCAACAGAAATCACACTCTTTCCATTAATTTTTATAATTCTGAAATCACGAATCTCGCCCCTGGTGAAAAAGCCGGAACTATCAGCAGGAACAGCAAGCCAGGTTCCATTCCCGCTGCCTTTCAGAAGGAGCCCGTGACCTGCACCATAGATTCCGGTTTCAGGTTTTGCCCTGCTCAGGTTTCCACCCAGGAGTATATCCTTGATACCATCGTGATTAAAATCGCCCGTTGCCATGGCATAAACCGGAAACAACTGGCTTTCGACCGGCAGGGGACTGGACTTAAAGTTCCCAAAGCCATCATTTAGCAGCACCATGTTTTCCAGTGTATTAAGCTCCAGAATAATGGAACGCTCCAGGATATCTTCAGTAAAAATATCATGGATGGTTTGTCCGCTATAGGATTTAAAGGTCTCGTAGGAACGCTCCAGAGTTGGAATCTGACGCACCAGGTCATCTTTCATGGCCAGAGGAAAGGCTGTATCAGCGTTAAATGCGCAGATGATATGTTCTACACTTCCATTCAGATCAAAATCGTTTACGTACATGGTAAGCGGTTTTTCTGTTGATGCGCGAATCCTGGAGTTCAGTCCGTGATTGCCCAGTATCAGGTCCAGGTCACCATCCCCATCCAGATCCTCAGCCATAATGCGTTTCCACCAGCCCTTATATTCAGATAATCCGGCCTTGTCTGATTGGTCTGTAAAGTGGCCTTCTTCATTGATAAAGAGCTTCACCGGCATCCAATCGCCTGCGATAAGCATATCCTGATCCTGGTCCCCGTCCACATCTGCCCATGTCATATCGGTGATCATTCCAAGCTCTTTCAGTCCGGGTGCTATAAGGTCAGCCACATTGGTAAAAATTCCATTTCCGTTATTTTCCAGCAGGTAGCCGTTTGCCGGGATACCATAAAGATTGGGCTGCAGCCGGATCCCCACAAAGAGGTCCAAATCTCCATCCCCGTCAAAATCATTTGCCCGTACACAGGAGCTGCTCTCATAGCGGCCAGCCGGCAAAATCTGATTAGATAAGCTGAAGCTGCCCGTCCCATTGTTCAGATAGAGTTTATCGCTCAGGGAAGAAGAACTGGATGGGAGTTCAATACCCCCACAGGCCGTATACAGATCCAGATCTCCATCACCGTCCGCATCGAAGAAGGTACAGTCGCTTTCTTCTGATGTGCGTTCAGATTCAAAAAGGTCCTGATTGGATGATGAGAAGGATCCATTCTTGCGCTGGATATACAGTGCTCCGGCTGTTCCCCTGGCACCGCAAATGTAAAGGTCTTCCAGTCCATCCCCATTCACATCACCCACTGCCATCCTGGGGCCCTCATTTGAGTGCATATGAAAGAGCAGGGGATCTCTCAGAAAATCGTTAAAATCATTCTCACAGTGTGAAAAGTCCAGTCCCCCCGGGGTTTCACTCCTTGTAAAAACCGTTTGCCCGCTTGAGATTGGAGGAGCTGCGCAGGGGAAGGCAGCGCTCTGCTGCAGTATCAGAAACTGATTGGCCTCCACATTATAAAGCATGGAGCAGCCTCCATCGGGCCATCCTACCCGTATGGAATCTACCAACTTCACATCTCCGAGCCCAAAATGGAGCCTGTGATCCACAGCCGATTTAAATCCTCGCATGGGAATCAGTTCCTGGTAGCTTATAAAGTCCTGGTAGTATAGTGTGGTGCTGACTCCGATGGCATAGGGATTGGCACCGCTGCCATTGAAGGAAAGTGACAGGAAGTTGGACTGCTCAAGCTCCCTGCTGTTGTTGCGGTAAAGGAAGGAGGGCATATTCACATTGTTGATCACCAGGTCAAGGTCCCCGTCATTATCCAGATCACCGTAAGCAGCTCCATTGGAGTGGGAAGGTGTGGCAAGTCCCCAGCTCTGAGCTTTATTTGTAAATGTAAGATCCCCGTTGTTATGAAAAGCATAGTTGGGAACCTGTTCCGATGGGATGCGGTCTATAATGCTTAAGATGGCCTGCTCCTCACTTTTGATTATGGAACGCATCAGAGCCGGATTGGAGTAGAAATCAAGGTAGTCGCGGTCCAGCAGATCCTTATAGATTCCGTTGGCCACAAAAAGATCGCGCCACCCGTCATTATCCAGGTCCATGATCAGCGCTCCCCAGCTCCAGTCTGTGGCATCCACACCACTGTATCTGCCGATCTCACTGAAAGATCCGTTCCTGTTATTTAGCTGCAGGACATTCCTGGCGAATTGATGGTGGTAGCCCTTATCCACTTTATTCCTGTAACTTTCCCAGCTTTCGAAAAGGACCTTGGTCTTTAATCGTCTGTCTCCCTCAGCGGTCATTTCGGTGACAAATATATCGGGCCATGCATCATTGTTGATATCGGCAATATCTGCACCCATGGCACCCAGACTTGTTTCTCCAAGCTGTTCATCCAGAACTTCCGAAAAAGTTCCATCCTGCATATTGATATAGAGGTAATCGCGCTCGAAAAAATCATTGCTTACATAGAGGTCCATCCATCCATCACGATTCAGGTCAGCCACACTGGCACCCAGTCCAAATCCAATCTTGCTGCCGTAGATGCCAGCCTGGGCACTTACATCCACAAAGATATCGCCATCATTCCTGTACAGCTTATTGGCTCCCAGTGTATCGCGCACCATCCGTTCTCCCTCTTTCATATCAAAATCGGTAACTGACTGGAAAGAGTTGTTGAGCAAGTAGCAATCCAGGTCTCCATCCCGGTCATAATCAAAAAATGTAGCGTGGGTCGAGAGCCCCATATCATCAATTCCGTAGGACTCTGCCTGTTCCGTAAAAGTGAGGTCGCCGTTATTGATAAAAAGTTCGTTGTTCCGGTGAGGGGTATCCGGAATACCCGATTTACAGACATAAATATCAGGCCAGCCATCGCCATTTACATCGGCAATGCTAACACCGGTTGACCAGACTCCAGCGCAAGCGACTCCTGCCTGTTCAGTGATATCTTCAAACCGAAAGTTGCCCTGGTTGATGTATAATTTATTATCCACGATATTTCCGCAGAAATAAATATCCACAAGTCCGTCCAGGTTAAAGTCACCCAGTCCGACCCCTGCACCATTATAAAAATTCCTGTAGGTATAGGTATTGAAGGCTTCACTGTAAACGACATCATTGCGGAATTCGATTCCGGTTTGTTTTGCCCCGAGCAAGGTGAAGCGAGTGCTGGTTAAGGAGCTGGGATCATCCGGGAGGCAAGCCTGAAGGGCTAAAATCAAAAGCAGTAGAATCCCTGCCCTGGTAAGGCCTGTATTTCCGTGAAACATGTGCGCAATGTACAAAAAAAGAGAGCAGGCAATAAGTCTTGCCTGCTCTCCAAAAAACTATATATTCAATTTGCTACTTCTAATTATACCCCGGATTCTGAACAAGGTTGGGGTTAGCATCGATTTTGTCCCTGTGGATGGGGAACAGCACTGTGTGCTCTCCTTCGACAAGTACGTCACCAGGATTGTTATAGGGAAGGGCCCAGCTGGCCACAGCATCAAACAATCCCCAACGAACAAGTTGCCTGCGTCTGTGATTCTCAGCAAACATCTCACGACCGATCTCATTAAAGAGCTCGCCACCTGCAACAGAAGGTCCTGCCATATCAAAACTGACGGGTCCATCAAGTGTAGTCAAAAGAGTATTAATGGCACGGCTTCTGACATCGTTTACCAGCAAAAGTGCTGCAGCATCAGTGGGATTGTTACTCTGACGCCACAGTGCCTCTGCTTTCATCAGGATTACATCGCCAAGGCGGAATACGGCATAGTCGTTGTTCATGGCACCGGGATCTCCACCTAATTCAAATTCCCATTTACCTATCCTGATACCTGCCTGACGATAGGCCTGTGGACCCAGCTCATTGATCTGGGGCTCACCGGAACCCATGCTACCAAAATTCAGGTGTATCCCATCCGGATCATTTGAATCGGCACCATCGTCATTGGCTGGAGTTCCATCCACGTTGTACTGATAGCCGGCAATAAAATTACCACGCTTAATGGCTGGTCCATCAACTGTACCCACATCCCCTTTGCGAAGATCTGTGTCATCGTAGGAGTTGTAAAACTCTTCCAGAGTGCAAAAACCGTTCCAGGGCTGGGCTGTCAGATTATAAGTATACTGGCTTGAATAGTGCAGAGTCCTTGCTGTCACGTTAAAACCGCCGTAATACACCTGGTCGTAAGGAATGGCAAAGATCATTTCAGAAGTACCTGTGTTCCCTGCACTGAAGTTGTCAAAGTAGTTTCCAGTTAAATTGAATCCACCGTTGTCAATAACATCAGTACAAGCAGCTTCAGCGGCAGCATAAGCTGGCACTCCTGTATAGACTTCAGCATTCAGGTACAAATTGGCCAGCAAGGTTTTACCGGCCCAGTAGTTCATCCTGCCATAGGTGGTACCGTCTACTTCCTTTGGAAGCAGAGGTACAGCCTCTTCAAGGTCGGCTACCACCCAAGCATATACATCTGCCCTTGGAACTGTTGCAGGTTGTGCTTCAGCATTAGCAAAATCGGTTACCAGAGGAACATTTCCGAACCAATCGATCAGTTGCCAGTAAAAGAAGCCCCTGATAGCCCGTAGCTCGGCGATAAATGCAGCTGCCACATCAGGATCCATCGATCCCTCATCGACAAGGACTTCGAATTGGTAGATCAGACGGTTGGCCGTATTTACACCACCAAAGCCGAAGTTCCATCCTCCATTCATACCCCCGTCTTCACGGGTCCAGGCATGAAGGTGCCATCTTCTCCAGTCACCACCGTCATCCCAGTCCTGACCACGTGTGGGCACGACCATTTCGTCGGTAGAAACACAATTCAGGTTCCATGGATCGCCTGAACCCCAGTTGCCAAATTGTGTATAGGCAGCACCCAGGGCGGCGAGGATTTCCTCCTCAGTATTAAAGAAGTTATCCGGTGTTACTTCACCGTATAGCTCTTCATCCAGGTTAGTACATGACTGGTTAAAAGCTGCAGCCAGCATAACCAGCACGATTGCTTTTACCAGAAAAAGTGATTTTCTCATTTTATTTCTATCTGTTGTTTTCATATCGTCTGTTTTTAGAGGGTTAGAAACCTATGTTTACACCCAGTGAAACAGACCTGGTCCTGAACCAGGTATTCCTTCTATCGATACCCGGAATCAGTACGTTTCCGCCGTCGTCATACCGGACACTGGGATCTACACCCTGGTAACCGGTGATGAAGAACAGGTTGTTTCCTGCTACAAAGACCCGGATGTTCCTGAAAGCGCTGGTTCCCGACATATCGAAGTTGTAGGCCAAGGTCATGTTGTCCAGTGCGAAGAAGGAAGCATTCTCAATATGATGACTTGAGAGTACCCCTGAAGAGTTGTTCAGCAGGGCTCCGGTCTCAGAGTTTCTCATATCGGTGGAAGTTGCAGGAAGGTTATAAGAACCGATCATCTGCGGTGCTTCGTAGAATGCGCGGTAGGTATTGTTCAGGTCATGCCCAAGCACACTGCGGAAGAATATATTCAATTCCCATTTCTTGTATGCAAACATGTTGCTCCATCCAAATTCAGCATCGGGCAAGCCGTTTCCAACAACAGAACGGTCCAGTTCGTCCACAGTACCGTCTTCGTTGGTGTCACGCAGAATCAGGTCACCAGTAGGGCCTACTTCAATAAAAGTATGCGCCCAGAGCTGACCAACGGCTTCTCCTTCTACAGCTCGTACCAGTGGCACACCACTCTGTCCTGGAGCACCCATGGCACCCAGGGTGCGCACACCGTAGGAGAGCTCGGCACCGTTAAACTCTCCGGAGAGGGATACGAGCTCGTTCTTGAGATAATAGGTAGGAGTAATGGTCGTACTATAGGAGAAATCGCCCGATTGTACGGCATTCCAGGTCAGGGTCAGTTCAACACCCGCATTCGCAAGTTCTCCGAGGTTCATCCAGGCAGTAGAATAAAGGTTCGGAGGAACCGGAACCTCGTATTCGAAAAGAAGGTCGGTGGTGGTCCTTGTATAGTAGTCAAATGAACCATAGAGTTTTCCCTCAAGCATTGAAAAGTCAATACCGATGTCAAATTCACCCTTCTTTTCCCAACCAAGGTCTGGATTGGCATTGCTGGAAGGAGCATAGCCTGGGATAAAGTCACCATTGTAATAAAAGTTCCCTGAAGGACTCAGGCGCAGTAGCGACATGTATGGATTTGGAGGCTGGTTACCGGTGATCCCGTAACTAACCCTTAGTTTCAGGTTGTCCATGGAGGCGATATCCAGCACATTGGCCAGATCCACACCACCACCAACAGCTGGGAAGAAACCCCATTTGTTACCTTCTCCAAACCTGCTGGAGCCTTCGTAACGGCCACTGAGCATCAGGAACCAGCTATCGGAGACGTTCAGATTGACACGGCCAAAGAAAGCAACCAGCGTACTCATATTCTGGTAGCTGTTTACACTTCCAATTCCTTCATTGAAGTCCTTGGCAGCTCCCAGGTTGTTATAAGTAAAGGCATCCGTAATAAAGTCACCACCTTCTGCAGAGAATCCCTGCCAGTTAAAGGCCTGATGGGAGTATCCTCCCAGGATCTGGAGGCTGGCCCCGCTGATATCAGTCAGGTAGTTGATGGTGGATTCAAACAGCTGGAAGGAGTTCTCATCGTAGCTCCTCCTGGCCAGACCGTTGCGGTCCATACCGGTTCCGTAGCTGTTCTTGTCCCTGTAACTCCCTCTCTGGAAGTTCTGGTTCTGAATGGAATAGAAAGCATCAACCTTCAGGCCATCGATAATTTCGAAGGCACCCTTCAGTGCGATATTAACACGTTGGTCTTTCCCCTCGTTGATATTCTGTTCCATAATGGCCACGGGGTTATAATAATCGTACAATATCTGCTGGAAGTATCCATCGTAGATCTGGTAAGCAGGATCATCGCTTCTTACCGGAGCAGTTGGATTATAAATGGAAGCATAGCGGAATGCTTCGTTAAATCCGTACTGGGACTCACGAGAGGTGGCACCGATATTCAGGTCCACGGTCAGACGGTCGTTAATGGCCTTCTGGCTCAGGTTTAGTCTTCCGTTATACTGGGTATAACCCGTATTAATAGCAACACCATCGCCATCACGGTAGTTGAAGGAGGCCATGTATTTGGTCTTATCTGTACCACCGGACAAACTCAGGTTGTGGGTCTGCTGGATGGCATTTTGGGTGGTCTCTTCGAACCAGTTCGTATTAAAACCGAAATCGGTTCCTGAACCAGTTTCAGCTGAAAGGGCTCTCCACTCATCAGGATTCATTACATTGGGATACTTACCCACTGTTTCCAGCGTTACCATACCATTGTAATCGATATGTGCAGTTCCCCTTCTACCTTTCTTGGTAGTTACGATGATTACACCACTGGAACCCCTGGTTCCGTAGATGGCTGCAGCAGAACCGTCCTTCAGCACGTCCATGGACTCAATGTCGTTGGGATCCACGTTGTCGAGTGATCCGCCAACAACACCATCAATTACCACAAGAGGCTGGGTGTTCGCACCAATGGTACTCATTCCACGCAAACGCATGGTGTAACCCTGGTTGGGGTTGCCACCCGGCTTGGTGATGGAGAGACCGGCTACCTTACCCTGGATCAACTGGGCCGGATTGTTCACCGAACCCTTGTTAAATTCTTCGGCTTTGACATTGGAGATGGCAGAGGTAAGCTCTTTCTTCTTCTGGGTACCGTAGCCGATCACCACAATTTCGTCCAGAGCCATGACATCTTCGGTCAAAGTCACATTAATAGAGGTCTGGTTACCCACAGTCACATTTTGTGCTGCGTAACCAATGGATGTAAATACAAGGACGGCATCCGGACCAGGAACGGTAATACTGAAATTACCATCCACATCGGTCACGGCCCCCTGCGTTGTTCCCTGGATTACAATGTTTACACCGGGAATTGGTCCTTCCGTGTCGGAAGAGACCGAACCGGTCACTGTACGCTCCTGGGCAAAGGTTAAGCTGATCGCAAAACCAAACAGGATAAGCGACAAAAAGCCGCTTTTCCACCATGCAGAATTTCGCATAATTGAAGTAGTTTTAAAGTTAGCAATGAATAACAATTGTCTAATAATTAGATTATTGATTAGTTAAGGGGTGCAAATATATATATATATGCACAGACGAAATTAAGTTTTTTTAACACTTATGATACCCATAAGGCCTTATTTAGAACAATTCCACATTGCAAAAAAAGCCTTGATTTTACTACCTTTGAGAAGTGTCTCAATTACAATTATACACCATTTTGTTCAATACTAAACAGATAGAGAATGAACCATGAATATGTGAACCGCGTGGTGGATCTGACTGATCCAGAAAAAAACATTATTTATAATATGTCGATGGACGAAGCTGTGGAGCTTGTGAGGGCAGGAAATGCTGAAGGTGTAAGGAGCATCGATGGTCAGTTTGCCCTGGTAGCTGTGGAGGGGAAAACCATCCGTATGGCCCGTTCTATAGGGCGTCCGCTTCGTTTCTTTATTGCCAAGCTGAAGGCAGGGCCCTGCCTGGTGCTGGCCGATCGCATCGATACCATATATAAGTACCTGGAACAGGAAGGGCTGGAGGACCAGTTTCACCCCTCATACACCCGCATGGCCCCGGCGCACTACATCACCACCATCGAACTATTGGGATGTCCCGATCCCAGTCCGGTTCACCAGCGTTTCTTTAGCCCTGAGCGGAACCGTTTTGAAGGCACCCCGGTGGAGGAAATCGCTAAGCAATATATGAGTGCCCTTTATGATGAAATTAAGAAATGGCTCAAGTACAAGGCCACAAGTGGCCCCATCGGGGTAAGCTTTTCAGCAGGGATCGACAGTGGTTCGGTGTTCCTGCTTACCTATCATGCTTTGTTAGAGCTGGGTGAGAGTCCTTCCAGGCTTAAGGCATTTACCCTGAGTGTGGATGGGGACGGAGAGGACCTGAAGCAGGCCAGGGAGTTCCTGAAGGCAGTAAACCTGGAGGTTTTCCTGGAGCCCATCGAGGTAAGTGCTTCGGGGCTGGATTGGAAAAAGACTGTTCAGGTGGTAGAAGACTATAAACCGCTGGATATCCAGGCAGCCACCATGAATCTGGCATTACTGGAGGGGGTCCGCAGGCGCTACCCTCACTGGGTCCATATGATCGATGGCGATGGGGGCGATGAGAACATGAAAGATTATCCCATCGAGGAGAACCCTGAACTAACCATAAGGAGTGTGCTGAATAACCTGATGCTCTACCACGAAGGCTGGGGAGTTGGGAAAATGAAGCACTCACTTACTTATAGCGGCGGACTCAGCAGGGGATATATGCGTACCTACACTACTACCGATACCATGGGCTTCAACAGCTTCAGCCCCTATACACTGGCGAATGTAATTGAGATTGCGGAAGGGATTCCTTTTATCGAGCTTACCGATTGGGACCACGAGAAACTCTATGCCCTGAAGGGCCAGGTGGTTGCCAGCGGTGTCTTAGCAATCACCGGCATGGAGATGCCTGTATTTGAAAAGAGGCGTTTCCAGCATGGAGCTGCCTCCAAAGCTGCCTTCCAGGCTCATTTTCCTGAAAAGGAGCTGGACTACCGCAAGGAGTTTCTCTCTATTTATGAGTAAGCTTCCCGGCATCCAGATGGATGGCCGTTGGATCCGGTCCATGCGGGGAGAAAAGTCCCCGGTGGACCCTTATTTACCCTATGGCTGGTTCAATGAACAGGAGCGGTCCCTGGGAGGTGAAGTAAGTGATGTATCGGCCATTCTGCTGACCAACCGGGAATGTCCATTTAACTGTCTGATGTGCGATCTCTGGAAGCATACCACCGATGAGACTATACCTGTTGGTGCTATCCCGGCGCAGATGGAATTTGCTTTTGAAAAGCTGTCCCCCGCTACACATTTGAAGCTCTTTAACAGCGGAAGTTTTTTTGATCCCAAGGCAATCCCCTTAGAGGATTATAAGCAGATTGCCTCTCTTTCCTCCACATTTGAAAATGTACTTGTAGAGAGCCATACAGCCTTTATCGGAGAGCAGTGCCTTGAATTCGACAGGATGTTAAATGGCCAGCTGGAGATGGCCATCGGTCTGGAGACCGTTCATCCGGAGGTGCTGTCTCGTTTGAACAAGGGGATGAGCCTGGAGAATTTTAAGAAGAGTGTCGGCTTTCTTCAATCCAATGGGATTTCAACACGCGCCTTTATTTTGCTCCGTCCGCCTTTTCTCGATGAGGCTGAGGGACTGGAGTGGGCCTGTCTATCCATCGATTTTGCCTTTGCCTGCGGAGTGGATGCCTGTTCGGTAATTCCGGTCAGATCGGGGAATGGTGCTCTTGACAAGCTTGCCCTCGATGCATACTTTCAGGAACCCTCCATCCACACTCTTGAACGGGTAATGGAATATGGAATCAGATTGCAGAAGGGCCTGGTTTTTGCTGACCTGTGGGATCTGGACCGCTTTTCCACTTGCGAGCAATGCTTTGAATCCAGAAAAGAAAGATTGAAGCAGATGAATCTGACACAGGAGCATGTGAAGCCTGTGGAATGCTCCTGTTGATTATCTTTGATCAGGAACAAATCTTTAGCACATGATGAAGAGATATATGGCAATTTGCTGCCTGCTCATGCTGTTCTCCTTTTTGACGGAGGCGCAGGACCGGGGCAGAGTCAGGGATTTTGGAATAGAGCCCGGGATACTGGAGCCCGGGAAATGGAATGCCATCACAGATGTGGATGGGGTTTCTGTGGGACACAAGACCTTGATAGGTGGAGATTCGGTTCGAACGGGTGTTACCGTGATCCGGCCACATTCCGGAAACCTCTTTCAGGAGAAGGTGCCGGCGGCTGTAAGTGTTGGCAATGGTTTCGGCAAGGCCCTTGGATTTACCCAGGTAAGGGAACTGGGTAACCTGGAGACTCCTGTTGCCCTCACCAATACTTTAAGTGTGTTTACCGCGGCCGATGCCCTTGTGGACCATACGCTCTCCCAGCCAGGGAATGAATCGGTCCGCTCTGTTAATCCGGTGGCAGGGGAGACCAACGATGGATGGCTCAATGATATCCGTGGCCGGCATGTGGAGAAACAACATGTGCTTGAGGCGCTTTCAAATGCTACTGAAGGATCGGTGGAAGAGGGAAATGTGGGAGCAGGTACAGGAACCCTGTGCCTTGGTTTTAAAGGCGGGATCGGAACCTCTTCACGCAAAGTCAGTGCAGCTCATGGTGGTTATACAGTGGGTGTGCTGGTGCAAACCAATTTCGGGGGGATACTGAGCATTCAGGGAGCTCCGGTGGGAGAGGAGTTAAAGAAGCACTATCTGGCACATAAAAGCTCTCACCAGGTGGATGGATCTTGTATGATTGTGATTGCCTGTGATGCACCCCTTTCGGCCCGCAACCTGGAGCGCCTGGCCAAACGTTCTTTCCTGGCCCTTGGAAGGGTGGGCTCTTTTATGTCCAACGGGAGTGGAGACTATGCCATCGCCTTTAGCACCCATCCGGAATGCAGGATTCCCTATCATTCTGATCAGCCTGTAAAATACACACCGGAATTGGGCAATGATTATATGTCGCCCCTTTTTCTGGCCGTGGTGGAAGCCACCGAGGAAGCCATCTACAACTCCCTCTTTATGGCGGAGGATATGATTGGACTGAAGGAGAGGGAGATAAAGGCGCTACCCATAGAAAGTACGCTGGAGATCATGAGCCGTTATGGGCTTAGTAAAATAAACAATTAGGAGCCTTCAATTTTCATTATCTTGCAAGTATGAGCGCTCAGACACCTTTCTACCCCATATTGATGCATTTTGCTGCCAGGTATTCCGGCTACACCTACGGAGAATTTGCCTCTGATTTTAAGGCACTGGTGGAAAGCAATCTCAGATGCAGGGAGGCTTTCGGAATGGATGCTGTGGGGCTCATATCTGATCCCTACCGGGAGACCGCTGCTTTTGGAGCCAAAGTTTCTTTTCCGGACGAGCAGGTACCCCGCTGCATGGAAACCCTTGTTAATTCAATGGAGGATATCGCCCTACTAAAGAATCCTGATGTATACAAAAAGGAGAGAACCCTTGATCGCATAAAGGCCGGGGAGGCTTTGAGAAAGCAGGTAGGTCCGGATGTACCCGTGATCGGTTGGGTCGAAGGGCCTCTGGCCGAAAGTTGTGATCTGGCCGGGGTCAATGAGGTCTTATTGAAGATCTTTATGGAGCCTGACTTTGTAAAGAGGCTAACGGAGAAGATCATGCCTACCGCTAAAGATTTTGCAAGAGCACAGGTGGAAGCTGGTTGTGATATCATTGGGGTGGGTGATGCAATCTGCTCTCAGATCGATGTGGAGAATTACCGGGAATTTGTGAAGGAGAAACATCAGGAATTATTTGAGTACATACATTCGCTGGGTGCAAAAGTGAAACTGCATATTTGCGGTAACATTACACATCTCCTGGATGACATCCGGGAGGTCAAACCGGACATCGTTGATTTAGACTGGATGGTCGATATGGACCATGCCAGGGATACCCTTGGAGGTGATATTATCCGCTGCGGAAATCTTGATCCGGTTTCTGTGATCCAGGATCTTAGTCCGCAGGAGATTGGAGATGAAACTAAGCAGCTGTGTCAAAATGAGGAGGGACGTCCCTTTATTTTCTCCGGAGGCTGCGAGATCACGGTCAACACCCCGGTGGAAAACCTGAAAGCCATGCGCCTCGCCTCCTTAAACCAATAAACATTGACTACTAACCAATAACTATCTTACATGCGACCATACATACTAGCAGAAACCCACTGGTCAGATATCAGTGATCAGGACTTCGATCTGGCCATTCTTCCCTGGGGAGCCACGGAGGCACACAACTTCCATTTGCCCTACGGTACCGATAATTATGAAACCGACGCCCTTGTTTACGAGGCGGCCCGAATGGCATGGGAGCAGGGGGCTAAAGTGATCGTTCTTCCCACCATTCCAATGGGTGTAAATACGGGGCAGACCGATATTTACATGACAATGAATATGAATCCATCCACGCAACAAGCTATCCTTGAGGATGTGGTGGATAGCCTGGAGGGCTATGAAGTGGAGAAATTGCTTGTGGTGAATGGTCACGGGGGGAATGATTTCAGGCAGATTATCCGGGAGGTGGGATCTAATTATCCTGATATGTTGATCGCCACCTGTAACTGGTTCCAGTCGGTTGACCAGGGCCTTATCTTTGAAAATGCGGGAGGTCATGCCGATGAGATGGAAACCAGTCTGATGCTATATACCACGCCGGAGCTGGTAAAGCCCCTGGATCAAGCGGGTGAAGGCAGGGCCAGAGAGTTCGGTGTGAAGGCCCTGAACGAATCCTGGGCCTGGACCGAGCGAAAATGGACCCGTTGTACCGACGATACCGGAGTGGGTGATCCAAGCTTAGCCACCCTTGAAAAGGGGAAACAATATTTCAAGGAGGTTACAGGTAAACTCACCAATCTTTTTGTTGAGCTGGCCGAAACCACTTCAAAGGATATGTATGTTTAATTTCTTGTTATTATTCTTTGTCTCATTGATAAAGAGTTGCAAAATGAATACTTTTGCATTTCTCTTTACCATATGTATTTAAAATTATAAAGTCATGCAGTTTAAGTCTAAAGTAGAGTCGGCTTTTTATGAAATTTCCGGTTCACCAGAAGTCAATACCAATATACCTTATATCGTTGTGGATAATTTCCCTCTGATGGGTTTGCTTACTGCGCTCCGTTTTCTGGAGTGGGTCAGCGAAAATCCCAAGGGGGTCATTAGCCTTCCCACCGGTAAAACCCCGGAGTATTTTATCAAGTGGACCACGCATCTGTTGGAAAACTGGGATAGCAAGGAAATAAAGGAGCTCAGGAGCAAGTATGGGATTGGTGACCTGGAGAAGCCTTCCCTGAAGGATCTTCACTTTGTGCAGATCGATGAGTTTTATCCCATTAGTTCGAAGCAGCACAATAGCTTTTACAACTATGTGAAGAAGTATTATATAGAGGGATTTGAACTGGATCCGGAAAATGCCTTGCTGATCAACTCCGACGAGATTCCCCTGGCGGGGGGCAAACATTTCAGCGAGATCTTTCCCGACAGCCGGGTGGACCTGTCACTGAGGTACCGTGACCCCAAAGGTCTGACCGAGAAAGAACAGCAGGAATCCATTTTCCTGATAGACAACTGGTGTTCGGTATATGAGCAGAAGATCAGGGAAAAGGGAGGCATAGGATTTTTCCTTGGAGGCATTGGTCCTGATGGGCATATCGCTTTTAATGTTAGGGGATCGGACCACTATTCAACCACCAGGCTGACTGAAACCAACTTTGAGACTCAGGCTGTGGCTGCCGGAGACCTGGGAGGCATCGAAATCTCCAAGAACCGCCTGGTGATCACCATTGGACTCGATACCATCACCAACAATCCTGATGCTGTAGCACTTATATTTGCAGCAGGAGAGGCCAAGGCCAACATGGTGAAAGAGGCTCTGGAAAAAGAAGCTTCCGTGCTTTACCCGGCCAGTGTTCTTGGCAAACTACCTAAGGCCCGTTTCTACCTGACCACAGGTGCAGCCGCCAGCCTTCAGACCTCGGTTGATGCCTTCTATAAAGAAGGAGAGTGGACCCAGGCTAAGACTGACAGGGCCGTGATTGACCTCTGTTCAAGATTGAATAAGTACAGTCATCACCTTACCATGGCCGATCTGAAGGAGGACAGGTATTGCAAACTGATCCCCGGTCTCAGTGAGAACTCCGTTTCGGAGGTGTTCAGCTCCATCGTGGCAAAATTTGAAAAGGGGACAGTTGAAGAGAAGAACCAGGTTTACTATCATACAGGTCCGCACCATGACGATATCATGCTGGGTATCAATCCCCATATTCACCGGCTTTCACGGGAAGAAACCAACACCAACTATTTTTCAGTGCTTACCTCTGGATTTACCGCGGTAACCAACGATTTTGTGATCAAGGCCCTGGAGGACACCAAATATTTTCTGGATAAGGGAATGATGCAGATGACCAATTATCCAGATTTTTTTGAATCGGGGTACAAACTCAAACGTGACAAAGATGTGAATCACTATTTGCTGAAGGTAGCCTCGGGTGAGGATCGCGAGTTACGACGGGGACTGGCCCACAGGATTGTTCGTGATATGGTTGGTCTTTATAACTTAAAAAGTGTGGATCAGCTCCGGGATGAGATAAACAATATTGTATATATCCTGAAGAAAAGTTACGACGGTGAGGTTAATCAGCCCGATATTCAAAAACTGAAGGGGATGATCCGTGAGTTTGAGGAGGAGCTGGTCTGGGGGTATTTTGGTATTGAGACCAAGCATGTAACTCACCTGAGACTGGGATTTTACACCGGGGAAGTTTTTACAGAGCAGCCCAAGATGGAGAGAGATGTGGAGCCGATCCTGGAGGAGTTAAGGACCATCAAGCCTACGGTGGTGAGCCTGGCTTTTGATCCTGAGGGCAGTGGCCCGGATACGCATTACAAGGTACTTCAGGTGATTGCTGAAGCATTGCGCTTGTGGAGTGAGGAAGAGGATCTTTCAGAGCTGAGGGTATGGGGATACAGAAATGTGTGGTATCGCTTCCATCCGGCAGAAGCCAATGTTATTGTACCTGTCTCTCTTAACGCCATGGGTGTTATGGACAGTGCTTTTACCAATAGCTATCTGAGCCAGGTGGATGCCTCTTTCCCCTCTTATCAGCTGGATGGAAAATTCAGCGATCTTACCAAACGAATCTGGGTGGAGCAGCTGAAGCAAATCCAGTTACTGGTGGGAAAAAACACCTTCTACGAGAGCACGAATCCCCGCACAAGATCCACACACGGATTGCTATATTTTAAAGAGATGAAACTGGATGAATTCCTGACCAACGCCAGGGAACTGGAGAAATCCATGGAGGGCGTGGTCCTTTAGAGAGGAACTTAAATTGGCGTAAAAAGTAAGAGGCCTTTCCCAGCGGGAAGGCCTCTTTTTACGTTTTGAATTTGGCAGTAGCCTGTTACAACTCCTTGATCTTAATGTTCCTGAACCATACGGCATGGCCGTGGTCCTGGAGTCCAATGTAACCGGTCTTGGCCACGTCGGCAAAATCAGGATTAAATTCCGGGAATTTGCTATCGGCAATCATCTCTTTCCACTTATCAGTCCACAGATGAAACTCTATGGTGTTCTCCCCATTCATCTTATAGACGATGGTTCCTTCATAGGAGATAATCTCCGCTGAATTCCACTCCATAGGTCCTTTGGCATTCTGAGGATCGGGAGGAATCAGGTCGTATAGACTTCCAGCTCTCCTGTTCCCGTTTTCACCAAGTGTATTGTCGATGTGGTTCCCAAAGTTATCCAGGATTTGATACTCCGGGGCGGTATACCAGATCTTCTTCCCTTCCAGCTCACGAGCCAGGTAGAAGATTCCGGAATTGCCTCCTTCTTCGATCATCCAGTCCACTTTGAAATGGAAGTTGGTAAATTGCTTGTCGAACATGATATCTCCGCCAAATCCGGCTTCTCCATTCCCTGAGTTTTCACATGCCAGCATGCCATTTTCGATGTGCCATCCAGTATCTGGAAAAACTTCAGCGTCATATTCACGCCATCCATTGGTAGTCTCTCCATCGAACATCAGGATCCAGCCCTCGGCCTTCTCCTGTTCAGTCAGTGTATTGGGAGTTGCTACCGCTTCGGCTTTTACCTCGGCAGCTTCACCCTTTTTTGCTTCTTCCTTTACCTTCGGAGAAGAATTACAGGCTGACAGAACCAGAAAAAGTACAGCAATGAACAGATAAAATAGTTGTTTCATCAGATTTCTATTTTAAAAATGACTATCCCCGCAGCAAACTGCGAGGATAGTCGATTTATTGTTAATTCAATGTGCTTAAGGCATTGGAGGAAGTTCCCATCCACCTTCTCTTGGAGTATGTTTCACCAGATCCTTGGCGAAATCTTTGGCTGAGAATCTAGGGGTCCAATCCTTCTTGAAAGATGGATGTCCATCCTTGATGGTGAAACCGTCCTTGATTACCATTCTCAACTGCTCATCATCTCCAATATTGGTGAACTCCATCTTCTCACCATCCCATTCCAGCTCCTTGTTGAGGCCCTGGAGACGTATAGCATTCACACCCATTACAACCATTTCGTTAAATGGTCCTGCTTCTCCAAAGTGAGATGCAGTCTGAACGCGGCTTTCGGGACTTTCCTTACATGCTCTTACCCAGTCCATCTCATGGCCATTTCTGGCACCTTCAACACGACGCCTGAATTTGGGAGCTTCGGGTACGCGTCCTGAAAGCAACCAGGGGTTCACGCCGTAGCAACCACAAACCAGGGTGTCCTTGGTTCCGTGGAAGAGTACGCCACCACCCTGATCATTCATGCTTTTGCCTTGAGGCCAGCCTTCGGGCTTCATGGGCTGCAGTCCTCCGTCATACCAGGTCACCTCTACTTCTGGCAAGGCTAAGTTGGGAAGATTATCTCTTTTTGGATAAGTAAGCTTCACCATTTGAGCATTGGGAGCACATTCGGTGAGCAGAAGGGTTGAGCTACCCTGAACCTTGGTGGGATAGTTCAGTTTCAGACCCACGAATACCGGGTGCAGGATATGGCAGGCCATATCACCCAGTGCACCTGTTCCATAGTCCCACCAGCCACGCCAGTTCCATGGGTGATAGATGTGATTGAAGTCTTTCATTTCGGCCGGACCGGTAAAGAGATCCCAGTTTAGGGTATCGGGAACCGGATCTGCCTTATCGGGTACATTCAGACCCTGGGGCCAGATGGGACGGTCGGTAAAAGCTTCCACTTTTGTTACCTCTCCGATCTCACCATTGGCGAGCCATTCGCATACAAGGTTCACACCTTCGTCCGACGATCCCTGGTTCCCCATCTGAGTGGCCAGCTGATGCTTATCGGCCAGGTTGGTAAGCAAGCGTGACTCATATACAGAATGAGTTAAGGGCTTCTGAACATACATATGCTTGTTCATGGTCATCCCATGGGATGCTACGAGCGCATGCGTGTGGTCAGCAGTAGCAACGATAACGCCATCAATCTCGTCGGCCATCTCATCATACATCTTTCTCCAGTCCCAAAATTTCTTGGCATCGGGATATTTCTTAAATGTATTCTCAGCATATTTCCAGTCCACATCGCA
>QMPQ01000035.1 GCA_003648635.1 Bacteroidota bacterium
GCTGCTTCACGGACATTGAAGGCCTATACCCGTGAATCCATTTCCGACCTGGTGGAGAATATTGTCAGCCGACAGGCTGAGGAGGAGCAGTTTACCGAGGCGGATATAAGCTTTGCGGATATGACTGTCATTAAAGAAATTTTCAAGAACAGGCTTACCAATATTTATCATTCAAGGATTGAATATCCGGAATAGTCCTGGGGGCTATTCAATCAGCTCAATGATCTCCGTGTTGGGGAAGGCCAAAGGGTCAAAATCAAAAACACTTTCCTTAAGCGTCGGATCTACTTTCATTTCGGATAGTATCATGGTATAAAGAATACCCTCTTTGTGTTTCAATTGAATCACTTCCAGTTTTTGAGAGCCGGGATTCACAAACATTTTGAGCATGGAATAGGGACCTGATATATCTTTTGGATAAAGCTGTATCTCAATCAGACTCTTGCCTAGCATAGGGGTATTACCAATGTACATGTAGTTGAAATCCTGTTCATAAGCCTTGATGATCTTTATGGGAACCGCCTGAAGATATCCAGGTTGGTCCGGATCAGGTTCGCTGACATAGACCTCCTCGGTCTCTGTATTCTGGGAATAAAGCTTATCCTCATTGTAGTAGACGATATACTCTTCCAGCATAATCTTATACTTCAAACCTTTCATCCAGATCACTCCTTCTCCCTCTGCAGAGGTCTCCTGCATCAGGTCCTCCCGTATATAGTCCATTCGGATAACATAAGCTTTGTTCAGGTCGAACTGATTTGATACGGCCTGCAGGTACTTATCAGCCCTGCTGTCCTGCTGACTGTAGGAAGCAGAAGTAAGAAAAGATAGCACTGCCAGCAGCCAGATATGTCTGTATTGTTTCATAGTTAGAATCTCCATTTAGCTTAGATTACTCAAAATCTGTTCCAAACTGAATTCATCCATGACCAGGACCTTCCGGGCTTTACTGCCTTCGAAAGGACCAAGTATACCGGCAAGCTCCAGTTGGTCCACAATTCGCCCGGCCCTGTTGTACCCCAGGGACAGTTTCCGCTGAATAAGTGAAGTGGAACCCTGCTGATGCTGAACTACCAGCCTGGCAGCCTCCTCAAACTTGTCATCTCTTTTGTCCAGGTCCACTTCGGGGCCGGTTCCGACCTCCTCCTCCACAGGAGTAAGCATCATGGCTGTAGGGTAGCCCTTTTGTTGTCCGATAAAGTCGGTAACATCCTCAATCTCGGGCCCATCCACAAAGGCACACTGTAGGCGAATGGGCTCGCTTCCACTGAGAAAGAGCATATCACCCCTGCCGATCAGCTGATCTGCCCCTGGTCCATCCAGAATGGTTCGGGAATCGATTCCGGAGGTGACCCGGAAAGCTATTCTGGCCGGGAAATTGGCCTTAATGACTCCTGTAATAATATTAGTGGTGGGTCGCTGGGTGGCAATAATCAGGTGAATCCCTATGGCTCTGGCCAGCTGGGCCAGCCTGGAAATCGGGGTTTCTATCTCTCTGCCCGCAGTCATAATCAGGTCGGCAAATTCATCGATGATGACCACAATAAATGGCAGGTAGTGGTGTCCCTTATTGGGATTCAGCTTTCGATTGATGAACTTGGTATTGTACTCCCTGATGTTTCTTACCTGCGCGTTCTTGAGCAGGTTGTAACGGTCGTCCATTTCCCCACACAGACTGTTCAGTGTGTGGATCACCTGCTGGGTATCGGTGATGATGGCCTCTTCCGATTCGGGAAGTTTGGCCAGATAGTGCCGTTCTATCTTGGTGTAAAGGGAAAGCTCAACTTTTTTAGGATCAATCATTACAAATTTCAGCTGAGCTGGGTGCTTTTTGAATAGCAGTGAAGCGATTATGGCATTTAATCCTACTGATTTGCCCTGACCGGTAGCACCGGCAACCAGGAGGTGTGGCATCTTGGTCAGATCAAATACAAAGGTTTCATTGGATATGGTTTTTCCAAGCGCAATGGCCAGTTCCATGTCCGCATCCTGGAACTTTTTAGAAGCCAGAATCGATTTCATGGAAACTGTCCTTGGATTCTGATTGGGAACCTCTATGCCAATGGTTCCTTTGCCGGGAATGGGTGCAATGATTCTGATGCCCAGGGCCGAAAGGCTAAGTGCAATATCATCTTCAAGACTTTTAATCCTGGATATTCTGATACCCGGTGCCGGGACAATCTCATATAGTGTCACCGTAGGCCCAATGGTAGCCTTGATCTTATCAATCTTGATATTATAGTTTCCCAGGGTTTCAACAATCCGGTTTTTATTGGATATCAGCTCTTCGTTACTAACTGTTGATTCTCCATGGTCATATTCCTTCATCAGGCTCAGGGGTGGATACCTGAATTTGGGCAGGTCCAGTGTGGGATCGTACTCTCCCAAAGCTCCCTCATCGAGATTAATATCCTCTGGATCACCATCTTCAATAGTCATCTCCACATCCTCTTTCCCGGGAGAGTCTTCCTCAGTAAGGGGAGAACTGTCTTCTGTGGTTTCTCCCTTAACAACAAAGGCTTCTTCCTCAATCTCTTTTTCCACATGGATGGTTTCATCGCCCGGAATTAGCTCTTCCGGCTCAGCAATTTGCTCAGCATCTTCCTTTTGTTCGTCGGAGGAGAGAAAGGGATTCTCACGCTCTCTAATCCAGTCCAGGAAGGAGGTTGAGAATAAAAGCATGGCTGTGTAAGAAATGACCAGCAGGCTTATGGTACCCAGAGTACCAATACTGGCTACCAGCCATCTGCTGATGAAATATCCATGTTGTCCGCCTGGGCCGCTTCCAAGAGCCCCTCCGGCATCTTCGAAAATCAAACCCAGTGTGAGCGACAAAAGAATGATCAGGATGAGACTGTTCCTTACAGCTTTAGCTGCTTTCACCAGTCGAATCTTGTAAAGGGACATAGTCCATATGACAAGGATGACCGGAAAGAGAAAACTGGAAAGGCCAAACCACTTGTTAATGAGTAGATTGGATAACCACGCTCCTAATTTTCCGCCTGAATTTTCGACCTGGATCTCCGGACTGGAAAAGACCTTTTCCCATTCAAAATCCTGGTCCGTTTTCCAATTGATCAGGTAGGAGATAAGTGAAAGGATCAAAAACACTGCCAGCAGCAGGAATACAATTCCCATGGCGTAGCGAAACCGGTCATCTTTAAAAAAGGCATGCACAGATCCCAGAAATCTGACGATTGGATTCTTTTTTTTCTTCTTCTTCTTTTTGGCCATTCTCCTCCCGATTGCAGGTAACGATTTACCGTTGATTATAACGTACTAATGTAATGATAACGGAACTGTTCGAGTTATTCTTTTGTAAACAGGCTGTTAATAATTTCCTCCATGACCGGACGTGTAACCAGCCTGTACTCATCGGGGACCGTAAACATTTCAGACTCAATGATTCTGGAGTCATATTCGGTACAGGTCAGATGCATTTTGAGATAGCTGAGCTGAATCCTGAAATCCGACAGTGGATAATTAATGGTGCGGTAGGGAGTACCGAGATTGGGTCTTCGAACAGAAAAATCGCGTGTGTAGTACATATTGTAGGACTCGCTCCCGGTATCTATTTGTACCTGTTCTGAATTGAGTCCGCCAATAACAGACTGCTCTCCGGTATTTTGAATATGCATTTCTAAAGGGGCAATAATTCCGGCTGGGAGTTCACCCTTTTCCCCCCTGGAGTAGACCTTATTTCCAAAGAGGTTGAGTAGGGTAGATACCCGTTTGTTTCTTAGGTCGGCGATCTGTATAAGAGAAAACTGGTTGAAGAAACCATTAATTTGGGTGACCACGAAATAGTCGGTGTACCACGAATCCATCCTGGCTGGCAGAATCCGGGTAGGTACATCACCTGCCATGTTCTCCAGGTAAGAAATATGGTACTTCATGTAATGTGCTTCCATGGTTTCGGGAAGTTTGACATTACGACGGCAACTGTAAAAAAGCAGTGAAACCAGAATCAGAAAGGGGATAAAAAGTCTTCGCGACACGCTAGTTGGTATGAATTACTCCAATTTTCACCAAAATTAGAAAAATATATCACTATTTATGTTTAAGAAACTCTTTTTATGGGAAAACAAAGAAAGGGGAATATTTAGATTTGCATGGATCAATAAATGATCGCTTATGAAAAAGCTGGCAGTTGTAGCGCTTGGAGGAAATGCATTACTCCGCGACAATCAGTTGGGTACCATCGATGAACAGGAACAGAATACGACAGACACCCTTGAAAATCTTCTGTTTCTGATCAGGGAAGGGTATGACCTGGTGATTACTCATGGAAACGGTCCCCAGGTGGGAAATATCCTGATGCGAAACGATGCCGGGGAAGAAAACTATGGCCTTCCACAGATGCCTTTGGATATCTGTGTGGCGGATTCGCAGGGTGGGATCGGCTATATGATCGAGCGGATGCTCAGGAATATTTTGCATAAAAACGGAATCCAGAAGGAAGTAGTAACCATGATTACCATGTCAGTAGTTGAGGAAAACGATCCTGCTTTCCATAAACCCTCCAAAAGGGTGGGCAAAACCTACAGCAAAGAGGAAGCGGATCGGATTTCTGCAGAAAAAGGATGGGTTTTTCAAGAGGGAAATAAGCGCGAAGGAGGCTATCGCAGAGCGGTACCTTCCCCAAAGCCCATCGAGATAATTAATGAAAAGGTGATTGAAAGATTGGCACGAGAGGGGACTATTGTGGTGGCTTCGGGTGGTGGTGGTGTGCCTGTATTCAGAGATGCTGCAGGCAGCATCAGGCCCTCTGAATCTGTAATCGACAAGGACCTGGCATCGGCCCTTCTGGGAGCAAGGATAGGAGCCGATGAGTTTTATATTCTGACAGATGTGCCCTTTGTCTATATCAATTATGGCAGCCCCCAACAGGAAATAAAAGAGTTCTTAAATTATAAAGATACCCATTCATACCTGGAGCAGGGCATGTTTGGTGAGGGTGATATGGCCCCAAAAATCAGAGCAGCTTTGCAGTTTATTAAGAAGGGTGGAGAAAAGAGCGTTATTACAGAAGCTTTTAAGCTGGAAGATCGAAGCTATGGAACAAAAATCACTATGGAATACGATGCCTGACAATTTATATTATTTTTATCTGTCCATTTAACTCAATTTTTTATCATGGCTTTTAACCTGCGCAACCGACATTTTCTTACACTACTTGATTTTACCCCTCAGGAGATCCGTTTTCTGCTGGATCTTGGTTTTACCTTGAAGAAGGCCAAGTATAGTGGCACAGAAGTCCCAACCATGAAGGGGAAGAATATCGCATTGATCTTTGAAAAGAGTTCAACCCGGACCAGGTGTGCTTTTGAAGTGGCAGCACTTGATCAGGGAGCCGGGGTTACCTACCTGGGGCCTTCCGGATCCCAGATTGGCTATAAAGAGTCCATGAAAGATACCGCTCGTGTACTGGGACGTATGTACGACGGCATCGAATACAGGGGTTTTGGTCAGTCCGTGGTAGAGGAGCTTGCGGCTTATGCTGGGGTACCCGTATGGAATGGTCTCACCACTGAGTTTCATCCCACCCAGATCATGGCCGATTTTATGACCATGATAGAGCACTCGGATAAACCCTTGAATGAGATGAAACTTTGTTATCTGGGAGATGCCAGGAACAACATGGGCAATTCATTGATGGTGGGTGCAGCCAAGGTGGGTTTAGATTTCAGGGCCGCTGCTCCAGCTTCGGTTCAGCCCGATGAATCCCTGCTTCAGAAATGTCGCAATATTGCAAAAAAAACAGGGGCAAAGATTACCATTACAGATGATGTGCATAAAGCAGTAAAGGATGCGGATTTTCTCTATACCGATGTTTGGGTCTCCATGGGGGAGCCTGATGAAGTATGGGATGAACGGATCAAATTACTCAAGCCCTACCAGGTGAATATGGAGGTGATAAAGGCCACTGGGAATCCAGATGTGAAATTTCTACATTGCCTGCCTGCCTTTCATAACAGGGAAACCACCGTTGGAGAGGAGATATTCAAGAAATTTGGACTGGAAGCCATGGAGGTCAGCGAAGAGGTGTTCGAATCGGAACACTCCATTGTCTTTGATGAGGCTGAAAACAGAATGCATTCTATAAAAGCTATTCTTGTAGCTACGCTTGGTGCGTAACTACAAACTAGAAGAAGAGATATCGAATAAAGAAGAACAGTATTGTCCCGCATACCATCAGTTTAAGGCCTACTCCCAGAAGGAATCCCATAAACGAACCCCAGGCAGCCCGCAGGGCATCTTTATCCTTTTTCCCGGTGCTTATTTCCCCAATATAGGCCCCCAGGAAAGGGCCGATAATAATACCCAGGGGACCAAAAAAAAGACCTACGACCACACCTATTGTAGCTCCCCATACTCCCCGTTTGGATCCTCCATATTTTTTGGTGCCCATGATAGGAACTACATAATCGAGGATGGTGACCAGGATTACAAAGAAGAGCAAGATCCATAATGCATTCTCATAGGCAGCACCATGGTCATCCACAAAATCGGTCCATTTCAAAAGAAGTAAACCCGCCCAACTAATGGGTGGGCCCGGAATAATGGGAAGTATACTTCCAATAAATCCAACCAGAACGAGTGCCGCTCCAAGAACAGCAAGTGTTATATCCATCGTATTCAGTTTGAGACCCCGATAATATCATCAAAAGCTGCGTAAAGTACGCAGAAAGAAAAAGGCATGGTCAATAGGATACCCACACCCAGAGCCATCAGGCCCAGAAGGTTAATGCCGGCAAGGATCAGAAAGAGAAGAAGTATCTGTTTGAAATTCCCTGAAACGATTTTTCTGCTTAATCTGATGGCCTCGGTGGGATCCTTGTCATAAAACCAGACAAGTGAGTGAGAAAAAACATAAGAGACTGCAAAGTATATCCCGGGTATGATCAGCATCATTAGACCCAGGAGAACGATCACAAAAATGAGAAGGCTGAGCTTTATTAAGCTTCCGCCTTTATCAAAACCTCTGAAGAAATCGGAAATTTCTATTTGCTGTCCCCTGCTTGCAAGCTGTGCCAGATGAAAATAAGAGGCCATGGTTGGCCCCCCCAACAACAATCCACTCAATGGATTGGAGAAGATAATAACACCCAGAACTGAGAAGACAATGAATTCTGATGGAGCTTTACGAAAGAGGTTGAATCCCACCTGAAGGGTGCTTTCAATGGAGAGCCTGAAGCCTCTTGAAGCCTCTTCAACCTGCTTGTCTATGTTAGAAACGACTTCCATTGTCAAACTTTACTCCAAATTAGCAAAAAATCGTACATTTATTAAAAAGCAGGGTTTAGATGGAAGAGAATGAGAGCCTGTATGAGAAGATCAGAGAGATTCTGGGGGGTACACCGGGAAATCTTAAGATCCTGGAGCAGAAGATCGATATGGATCTGCAAATGGAGTATTACGATTGCTCCATGAGGATCAGAGAGGAAAAGAGTGATAAGTGGGCACTTGAGCATATGCAATACCTGTCAGAGCCGGGTTATTCTGTGGATGTTAAAAAGGAAATTCTGGCCAGGATGGCCAGTATTGAAAGTGTCGAATGTTACAGGGCCATTGAGGCTTACCTGGAGCAAGCATTTGAGCCTTTGCTTTCCTGGGCAATTCTGGCTCTTAATGAGAGTCGCATGCTACTGGAGAGCAAGATCATGGATGAGAACCAGGTGTTTATATCCACCGGTCTGGGGGGGAAAGATGAGAAATTGCGTTATTTCGTGGTTTTAATGTCACGTACAAAGGTCGAACTTACATCCTCCCAGCAGATGGTTATTAAGAATGAGTTTGAATTTATATTGAAGAAGTTTGATGCTCTTATAGAGGAATCCAGTTTTTCAGGTTATCTGGCTACCATACTACTTCTATTGCCCATGAACCATTCGCTTAAAACAGTTTTCAAGAAGGCCATTGATGAGTGCAACAGATACGGCGATTTCCTCAATGATGACTATATTATGACCAATGTAAGGGTTCTCTCCTTTGGAGAGATTGAGGAATTTCTTGAACGTAGAGCTAAGCAGCCTTAAGCATTCTCTTCACCAAGATCTTCAAACTCCACATTTGTGAAGTCTTTTTCCTTTTCAACCAGCTCTTCTGAAGGCTTCGTATTTTCCTTATGCCCCATTACCGGACTGTCTTCCAGCTCGATAGGCTGTGGATTAGCTTCGCGGATAAAGGCGATAATCTCGTTCAGACTATCAGCAAATTTATCGAAATCCTCTTTATAGAGAAATAGTTTATGTTTCTCATAGAAAAACTTTCCGTCGCGGTTAAATCTTTTTTTGCTCTCAGTAATCGTCAGGTAGTAGTCGTTTCTACGGGTAGCCTTCACATCAAAAAAGTAAGTTCTTTTTCCGGCCCTTACAGCCTTGGAATGAATCTCTTCCCGTCCTGCTCCATCTGATCCATACCCCTCAGATTTAACATTTCCATCATCAATCATTACATCAGATTTGGTTAGGGTTTGCTTAGTTCAATTTCAAAAGTGTAAAATATTTTAAACATATTCAAATTTTGCTCCATTTTAGGTTCTGGTTAAACTTGCTGCTGAACAGATGTTTCATAGATTAAAATTTAGTGTAAATTTGCATCGTTAATTAAAATAGTTAACGGTTCTTTTACAAATGATAAGCAGGAGACAATTACGTATTAAGGCACTGCAATCTCTCTATGCATACTACACTACAGGTAGAGAGGATATGAGGCGCTCAGAAAAAGAGCTTCATTTCAATATTGAGAAAGCGTACGAACTCTATCACTACCTTCTTCTCCTGTTGATCGATGTAGTCCTCTATGCTGAATCAAGGATTGAGATCGCCAGTAATAAGCTAATCCCCACCCATGAGGACCTTCATCCGAACACACGTTTTCTCGACAACATGCTGGTCGCCCAGCTAAGAAACAATACACACTTACTCCGGTTTGTGGAGCAGCACAAACTCAATTGGGTCAATCATCCGGAGCTGATCAAGGAGGTATACACACGCCTGATAGAGAGTGAAGAATATGAGGCCTATATGAAAGCTGAGGAGCACGGGTATGCCGGGGATAAGCGCCTGGTTACCTTCATCTATACCCATATTGTTTTCTCCAGCGAAAGGCTGGATTCCATAATGGAAGAACAGAGCATCTACTGGAACGACGATCTGGAATTTATCACCAGCATGATTGTGAAGACCTTTAAGAAATTTAAGGAGGAGGATGGCCCCGATAAGCCACTCATGGAGCTTTATAAGAACAAGGAGGACAGTGATTACGTGGTAAAGTTGTACAGGCAAACCATCTTGCATCATGAAGAGTATGTGGAGTATATCAAACAGAATACCAGGAACTGGGATCTGGAGCGGATCGCATTTATGGATATCCTGATTATGCAGATCGCCTTAGCCGAACTGGTTGCCTTTCCAACTATTCCAACCAAGGTGACTCTGAATGAGTACCTGGAGATATCCAAGTTTTACAGCACCAGTAAGAGCAACATATTTATTAACGGTGTGCTTGACAAGGTTTTGATGCAATTGAAAGAAGAAAAGAAAATTGTGAAAAAAGGGAGGGGCCTGATTGGTGAGAATGATTAATCTGAACCGCCTGGTCCCAGGGGGCATTCTGGCAGGCCTGATATTGTTAGCATTGGCCTGTGGTAGACAAAATGGCAGTCAGGAACAGAGAAGTGGTGTTCATGAACTTAAGGGTCAAGAGGCACAAGGAGAGCCTCTTATGGTTTTTGACACCCTTATTCATGATTTTGGAACAATCATTGAAGGTGAAAGTGTGGTCTGTTATTTTAACTACGGGAACGAAGGGGAAGAGGATCTGTTGATCACTGCTGTTGAGGCAAGCTGTGGATGCACCACGCCCAACTGGAGCCGTGAACCACTGGAGCCTGGGGAGAAAGAGACCCTTGAGATTATATTTGATGCATCGGGCAGGAACGGAGAACAACGAAAGCTTGTTACCATAAAATCAAACGCAAGCAATCAGGTAGTCCAACTGACCATCAGAGCGAAAGTAAACAATAGTGTTTAACTAAATAAAAACAGAAGGTATGAGTTTTCTATTTCAGATTTTAGCTGCACCAGCCGGTCCAGGTGGTGCTGCAGGTATGCAATCATTGATTTTTCTATTGCTGATCATTGTGGTATTCTATTTTTTTATGATACGTCCACAGGTGAAGAAGCAAAAGGAGTCTACAAATTTCAGGAACGCTCTGAAGAAGGGTGATAAAGTAACCACAACTGGTGGAATTTACGGTAAGATCAATGATGTGAAAGATCGTACAGTAACACTTGAAATTGCTGATAATGTACTGGTAAAGGTTGATAAAACTGCTGTTGCAGCTGAACCAACGGAGGCTGCGGCTAAGAAATAAACTGACTGCTTTGGAAAACAGTAAGCTCCAGAAGAAATGGCCAAAGGTACGGGAAGGACAAAAACTACAGTCCAAGAAAAGGATATTGTTGTTTTCTGTTTTTCTTCTTATTTCAGCCACTATCTGGTTGCTCAATGCACTAAGCAAGAACTATACTTCCGTTCTTGAATATCCCCTGGTCTACGCTGATTTTCCAGAAGATAAGGTTTTTATTGGTGATTTGCCTGAGCACCTTGATCTGCAGATAAATGCACATGGATATGCATTGTTGCGGTACCGGATGTTCAGGAAACCGGTTCCCATAAGCTTCGATATCTCAGCTTTCAATCTAAGCAGGGGACAGGACAGCTCCAGCCCCTACATCCTGACACGCTATTTGAAGGATCAGATATCCAGACAGTTACCCGCTGAATTGCAATTACTGGAAATCAAACCCGACACGCTGAGTTTTCAGTTTGCCGGAAAGGTTAGCAGAATGGTTAAAATCCAGGCAGATTTTAACTATAGCATCGTGACTCAGTTTACCATCAAGGATAAGATCATGCTAACTCCCGATTCTGTGGAGGTAACCGGCCCGGACCTTATCCTGGATACACTGGCTTTTATATATACCGAAAGACAGGATCTTGGTGAGCTTACCAAGAATTACGAGGACAAGGTACGCTTGAACCAGAACCCTGATCTGACTTACAATCTTACCAGGGTGGAGTGCTTCATTGAACTGGAGCGCTTTACGGAGCTGCAGGTATCGGTTCCAATTGAGGTACTGAATTTGCCTGATAGCATACTTCTTCAAACCTTTCCTTCGAGCATTAAAGTAAATTGCAAGATTGGACTGAGTAAATATGACAGGATTGAAAGTTATCCTTTCCGAGCGGTGGTTGATTATGAAAAGATTGAAGAGCGGGCCCCGACCCTGAGTGTAAGCATTCAGAACCCTCCTGACTATCTGCTCAGCTACGAGTATTATCCGAAGACTGTTGAATTTCTCAAGTCAAGAAGGTGATGTTCAAGCTTGGATTAACAGGCGGGATAGGAAGTGGCAAGACCCTGGTCTGTCAGATTTTTGAGAAACTGGGAGTGCCTGTATATTATGCAGATACAGCTGCACGCTTATTGATGAATAGCAATGCTGAACTGAAGGCTGGCATTGTGCTTATGTTCGGAGATCAGGCCTACGGACGAGATGGACTAGACAGGCATTATCTTGCCTCTTCAGTTTTTGGAGATCATGAAAAGCTCTCCCAACTGAACAGACTGGTTCATCCGCATGTACGGAAAGATTTTATCCGTTGGACAGCAGAGCAAAGTGGAGCGTCCTATGTTATGGAAGAGGCGGCCATATTGTTTGAAAGCGGAGCCAGCCTTGAGATGAATCAAACTGTTATGGTTTATGCACCGGAAGAGCTCAGGATCGGCCGGGTTATGAAGCGGGATGGGATTAAGCGTGAAGCGGTTTTAAAGCGAATGGGTCATCAGCTGAGTGAAGAAGAAAAAATGGAGATGGCGGACCATGTTCTAATGAATGATGAGACGCAGATGCTTTTACCCCAGGTGATAGAATTGCACAACAAGATTTTAAACAGTAGAAAATAAGTTATGGCAAAATTTGGGAAATGGGTTGGACTTGGACTGGGATGGGCCCTGGGTGGTCCCATTGGTGGGATCCTCGGCCTGGCAGTAGGTTCGATTTTTGATACAGGGACCAGTGCAGCACCCGGGCAGGTTCGGAGTGCAAGATCGCAGACACTTCGGGGGGATTATGCGGCCTCGCTGCTGGTGCTCATTGCTGCGGTAATGAAGGCAGATGGCAGGGTGATGAAAAGTGAGCTGGATTATGTAAAACGCTATTTTGTTTCTCGCTTTGGTGCTGATACTGCCAACGAAGCGGTAGTTATGTTAAGAGATATTCTGAAGCAGGAGATCCCTTTGAGAGATGTGACCAACCAGTTGTCACAGCGGCTTGACTATTCCTATCGCCTGGAGATGCTCCACTTTCTCTTTGGGATTGCTTCGGCCGACGGATCAGTAAGTGATTCAGAGAATCAGGTGATACAGAAGATATCCACCTACATGAGTATTACTGACTCAGATTTCCAGAGTATCAGGGCCATGTTTGTAAGTATGACCGACGCGTCCTATAAGATATTGGAGATTGAACCCACAAGTACTGATGAGGATGTGAAAAAAGCATACCGCCGGATGGCCATGAAGTACCATCCTGACAAGGTGAGTCACCTGGGTGAGGATTTTAAGCAGGTGGCCAACGAGAAATTCAAGAAGGTTCAGAGCGCATATGAGCAGATTAAGAAGAAGCGGGGATTGAAATAGAAGTATTATATTGCAACACTTTATTTAGAGGTATGAAGACGATTCAATTAAAAGACATTCTTGCCATATCGGGCAAAGGCGGCCTGTTCAAATTTATTGCTCAGGCCCGCAATGGGATTGTTGTGGAATCCCTGGAGGATCAAAAGAGGCATGTGGCACCCACTACGGCCAGGGTGAGTTCCCTGGAGGATATCGCCATCTTTACCATAGATGAAGAGGTCCCGCTGGCAGATATCTTCTATATGATCCATGAGAAATCTGAAGGGAAAGAGACCCTGTCCCACAAGGCGGCGGTGGAAGAGCTTAAAAGTCAATTTAAGGAGCTGGTCCCGGAATACGACGAGGATCGTGTTTATGTTTCTGATATCAAGAAAGTCTTTCAGTGGTACAACCAGTTGCATCAGCACCAACTTCTTGAAGTGATTGACAAAGAGGAGGAAAAAGAGGAGGATCAAAAGGAGGTGCCTGCTGAGAAGACCGAGAAAGTTGCTGAGAAGACCGAGAAAGCTGCCGAAAAGTCAGAAGACAAGATTAAATAGACTTGGCTTCCTGCCAGATTGCTTCCATTTCTTCAAGACTCATTTCTTTCAAACTACGATTCATTTTCTGTGCCTTACTTTCGAGGTATTTAAATCTATGCATGAATTTCCTGTTGGTTCGCTCCAGGGCTGTTTCGGGCTCAACATTATAAAGGCGGGCTGCATTAATTACGGAGAATAGCAGATCCCCGATTTCTTCCTCCATCTTCTCATGCTCCTGTCCATTGGTCAGTTCGTGCTTCACCTCCTGAATCTCTTCGGTCACTTTGTCCCATACCTGTTCCCTCTCATCCCAGTCAAATCCTACAGCTCTCACCTTATCCTGAATCCTGTGCGCTTTGATCATGGCCGGTAGTGACACGGGAACACCGGAAAGTACACTGCGATTCCCCTCTTTCATCTTCAGCTCTTCCCAGTTTTCAAGTACCTCAACGGCATCCTTAACTTTCCGATCCCCGAATACATGAGGATGCCTGAATACAAGTTTATCACAGATGCCATTAAGCACATCAGCTACATCAAATGCCCCTTTTTCCGATCCGATTTTCGAATAGAACACAATATGAAGCATCAGATCGCCCAGCTCTTTTCTGATTTCGACCAGGTCCTGATCAATAATCGCATCTGCCAGTTCATAAGTCTCTTCGATGGTCAAGTTCCTAAGGCTCTCCAGCGTTTGTTCCCTGTCCCATGGACACTTCTCCCTTAATTCGTCCATTACAACCAGAAGGCGCTCAAAGGCCTTTAGCTTCTCTTCAGTACTGTGCATACTATCCCTCCTTAAATTCAACCCTGATGGTTGAGTTTGTGTCTAAATTTAGCAAACCAGCTGCATTTCCATTCCGGATGGCGATCTCCATTAAGCCGGATGAGTTAAATATGGCCAGCAGGTCTCCCGGATCCGTCTCATTATACTGCTTATTGATTCGGTTTATCATATTGTACTTGCTCTGAACATAAATCTCAAAAGCATTCCCGTTTCCAACCCGCTTAAACAGCTCCTGGGAGATATTTGTGATTGCATTCTGGTAGGAGTCAATGTGGATCACACTCCCTATAATGGTTAGATCCTCAATGGTGGCTCGTAAGGGGATTTGCCTGTTATAATCTTTCGCCGGAGAACCAAGTTTCTTCATAGCGGTGCCCTTCGATAGCTCACATGCAATCCTGGCAAAGACGGATAGGGCTATAAATGTGTCGGGTTCTTCTTTGCAATGCTCTGTCAACGTGATCACTTCGTCAGGTTCAGTCCCTCCCAGTAAGCCAAGGATTCCATTATCGGCACAGAGGAAATAGTGCTTATCTTTCCTTGCTGCCAGTAACTCAACACCATTTTCCGGTTCCGTATTGACCGCAATGATATGGATGGTATTCTCAGGAAAGTGGGGATAAGCGTTTCTGACTATATAAGCAGCATGAGAACTGTTGAACGATTTTATGCGGTGGTTGATGTCGATGATTTGTGCTTCGGGACAGGCCGAAAGAAGTTTTCCCTTGAGTGATGCGACATAAAAATCATTTTCCTTCCAATCGGACGTCAGTGTGATAATGTGCATGGGTCTGGACCAGGGATTTTCTTATTGGAATGTTGGAAAAAACAACTTAATTTGCACATCCAAAAGTAGTGATTATAATTTAATTTATGGCGGAAAAATTGATCTATTTGGAAGGTGTTGATCCTGTTGATTTCTACGGTGTAAACAATGTCCGATTCAATAAATTTGTTGAACTTTTCTCCGATCTGAAGATTGTTTCCAGAGGAAACGAAATCCGTATTTCTGGTAAGAAAGAGCGACTTATTGATTTTGAAGAACGGGTGGATCTCTTCCTGCGTTACCTGAGGAAATTTGAAACAGTTACTCTTCCCGACCTGGATGACTTGCTGAAGGGTTCTGCGGATATTAAAACGGAGGCAAATGGCCCGGAAGGAGAGGTCTTACTTCATGGAGAGAGTGGCAGGAAGATCAGGGCCGTTACCATTAACCAGAAACGATTGGTTGATGAGGGGGTGATGAATGATCTCCTTATTGCAGTTGGGCCTGCCGGAACCGGAAAAACCTATACGGCCATTGCCATGGCTGTAAAAGCGCTCAAGGAGCGGGAGATCAAACGGATTATATTGACCAGGCCTGCAGTGGAGGCAGGTGAGAAACTGGGCTTTTTACCTGGTGACTTCAAGGAGAAGCTGGATCCCTATCTTCAACCCCTCTATGATGCACTGAGGGATATGATTCAGCCGCGTAAGCTGATCCAGTTTATGGAGGATGGCACCATTCAGATTGCTCCCCTGGCCTATATGCGAGGACGCACCCTCGACGAAGCCTTTGTGATCCTTGATGAGGCCCAGAATGCAACAGCCAATCAATTTAAGATGTTCCTGACCAGGATGGGACCCAGTGCCCGCTTCATTGTTACCGGCGATGATTCGCAGGTGGACCTTCCAAGGCGGGAGGATTCAGGCCTGGTACAGGCTATAAAGATTCTGGATGGGATCAAAGGAATTTCAATTATACGCTTCGATGATCGGGATATCATCAGGCACCGGCTGGTTAAGTCCATCGTCAAAGCTTACAATAATGCCTAGTTAGATAGTTCCTGGTGGAAAAAATATAACTTTAAAAAAAATAGATTCAGTTATGACCAATGCATTAAAAGGAACAGCGTTTGAGCTGGCAGGACAGAAGAGCTTGTATACAGGTAAGGTTCGCGACGTATATAATATTAAGGACGACTACCTGGTCATGGTAGTCTCAGACCGGATTTCCGCATTTGATGTGGTACTCCCCAGGGGTATTCCTTACAAGGGGCAGGTCTTGAATCAGATTGCAGCCAAGTTCCTGGATGCTACCTCCGATATTGTTCCTAACTGGAAAATCTCTTCGCCCGATCCCAATGTTACTGTGGGCCTTATGGCAGACCCTTTCAAGGTAGAGATGGTGATCCGGGCATATGTGACCGGTCATGCCTGGAGAGAGTACAGAGATGGAAAGAGGATCTTGTGTGGTGTTCCTATGGCTGAAGGTTTAAAAGAACATGACCGTTTCCCTGAGCCCATCATTACACCTACCACCAAGGCAGATGAGGGGCATGATGAGGATATTTCAAGAGAAGATATCGTGGCCAGCAAGCTGGTTTCTGAAGAGGATTATGTTCTGCTTGAAGAATATACCAGGGCATTGTTTCAGCGAGGTACAGAGATTGCAGCTGATATGGGCCTGATTCTTGTTGATACCAAGTATGAGTTTGGAAAAAAGGATGGGAAAATCGTTTTGATCGACGAGATTCATACACCCGATTCCTCAAGGTATTTTTATACAGATGGATACGAAGAGCGTCAGGCTGCTGGTGAGCAGCAAAAGCAGCTTTCCAAGGAGTTTGTACGGCAGTGGCTAATCGCAAACGGTTTCCAGGGCAAAGAGGGCCAGACAGTACCTGACATGCCCGATGCATTTGTGGAAGAGGTGTCGGAACGATACATTGAGCTTTACGAAAGCATTACCGGAGAGAAATTTGTTAAAGCTGACACCAGCCGTATTGAAGAGCGGATTCTAAAGAACATCAATGATTTCATATCCAAATAGACGTTTATTATTAGCATTCCTGGGACTTCTTTTACTGCAGCTATCCCTTGTGGCGCAGGAGAGCGTTCCGGTGAAGAGAAGCAATAATAAGGTGATCCTTGAGGGAACTGTTTATTATATTCATGTGGTGAAACCTGGGGAGACCCTCTACGCCATTTCAAAGGCCTACCATATTTCCCAAAAGGAGATTGCCATTGAAAATCCCGGGGTTATATCGGGACTGCAGATTGGCCAGGCTCTTAAAATCCCGGTTGACCCGAAACCATTGGAGGAGGTCGATACATCGGAACTTCCAGAGCCTGGTGGAACAGGTAGATATCACACGGTAATGCCTGGGGAAACCCTATATGGGATTGCCAGGAATTATAAGCTTAGAGAGAAGGATATTAAGCAGGCCAACCGGGGTGTTTCTGCAGCTTCCCTGAAACCTGGACAACGTCTTCGGATTCCCGAAGAGGTGGTGGTAGAGGAGGATCATGCCTACAATGAAGAGGGACTGCTCTATCATAAGGTAAAAAGAAAGGAAACCCTTTACTCCATTGCAGGCTACTATGGTGTTACCATTGAAGAGATACGGGCAGTTAACCCGGAATTGGGGTGGGGTGGACCCAAAAATGGACAGATGATCAGGATCCCGGCTCCACAACTAAGCGATCAGGATCAAGCGGGAGAAGATATGGGTATTGAGGATGATTCAGTTAATCTTACTGGTTATGAGGAGATTGATGATTACCACTATGAGGAGTTTGATGACAGGCACGAAAATATAAGGCGTACCTATCACGTTGCATTCTTCATTCCTTTCGATTTCAGGGAGATGGAGCCTTTGGACTCTCTCTTGAAGGATATAACTTCGGAGAATCGCAGAAATCGGATTATTGAGCGCTACATGATGGAGGCGAAAATTCCGCAATCAGTGCAATTCCTTGAATTCTTTCAGGGAACGCTCCTGGCCATCGATGCCATGAAGCAAAGCGGAATGAAACTGGATGTGCGTTATAAGGATACAAGGAGAAGTGAAGCACGTATCCGCTCTATTTTACAGGATGATGAGTTTGAAGATTTCGATCTTTTTATTGGCCCCTTCTATCCATACACACTGGAGCTTGTTTCGGCCTTTGCCCGCGAGCACCGGATTCCCCTGGTCACCCCCTTTCATAATGACCTTGAACTGCTAAAAAGCAATCCCTACCTTTTTCAGTTGAGTCCATCCCTTGAAAGGGAGTATAGGGAAGTAGCCAAATTGGTGGCCAGCAAGCATATGTATAACATTGTTTATGTGAGAAATGAGGACTCGCTCGATATTGAGAGGCATGAGTATTTCAAGCAGCTGATCTTTGATGGATTCGATGATTACCATCCTTCCGATCCAGTGGTTTTTAAAGAGGTGGTTCAAAAACTTGACCGTGCGGCCGAGTTAATCTATTCATTATCGCCCGATAAAAAGAATCTCGTGCTTGTACCCACTGCCGATGAAGCACTGGCAAGTAGTGTCGTCTCCACTCTTTTTTACCAGTTGGACCATTACGATATTGAGGTGATAGGAGCGCCCTACTGGACGGAATTCTCAAGCATTGAGCTCAGATATTTTCATAAGCTTAATCTGGTGTTTTATAACTCATTCTGGGTGGACTATCATGATCCGGATATTGAGGCTTTTATGGCGAAGTACAGGAACTATTTTTATAATCAACCTGCCATTACCTCCCAAAAGGGAATCAACTATGGAATCCTGGGTCATGATATGACCCTGTACTTTCTGAATGCGCTTAGAGTCTATGGGCGTAGGTTTATTCTGTCGCTGGATGAGTACCAGCCGTCACTGGTGCAGGGACCCTATACATTCAGGCGTATGTCCGGGGGGGGCGGTTATGAGAATTCTCACATCAGTTTTTATCGTTTCTTACCTGATATGAGCATTCAGGAGTTTGAGGTTCCACCCTTACCGGAGAAGAACTACTTCTTCCGTCCCGTGGACGATCCAATGAGAAGGAGGTACCTGGATAAGGATTATGAAAACGACTAATATCTTGTCAGGAAGATTGCTATGAACATTAAATGGTATGTACTAATTCTGCTTATTCTGGTAGCATCTTGCTCGGGTAAGAAGAAGGAGGAGGAAGATAATGGATCGGGGACACTTGATACCTATGTGCTTGTTGTCTCTTTTGATGGATTCAGATGGGATTATTCGGACCTGTATGAAACGCCCAACTTTGATGATATGGCACTGCAGGGTGTGAAAGCGGATCATCTGATATCCTCTTTTCCTACCAGTACATTTCCCAACCACTATACCCTTGCCACAGGACTTTATCCCGATCACCACGGAATTATCAATAACAGTTTTTACGCTCCCGAACTGGGAGGTATCTATCGTATTGGAGACACGGATATGGTTACAAATCCGGATGCCTATTTTGGGGAACCCATCTGGGTGACCGCCGAGAAGCAGGGAGTGAAAGCGGCTTCCTATTTTTGGGTGGGAAGCGAAGCCGATATTTTGGGGATCTCACCTTCCTTCTGGTATTCCTATGATGGTGATATCCCTTATCTCTCCCGTGTGGATCAGGTCATAAAGTGGTTGAAGATGCCTCTCTCCGAGCGTCCCGGACTGGTGTTGCTATATTTTGATGAACCGGATGGAATCGCACATAAATATGGTCCTGAACATCAGGAGACCGGTAAAGTGGTAAATTATGTGGATTCTGTGCTGGGATATCTCCGCAACGAAATAGCTAGCCTGGAGTACGGGGAGCTGGTGAATTTGATCGTTCTTTCAGACCATGGCATGGCGCCTTTTTCGTCCGATAAATATGTGAACCTGTGGGAGCATATAAAGGAGCAATGGACCATCGGTGTTGTTGGAGGGAATCCTGTCATTCTTATTCAGCCCGAAGAGGGCTGTGCCGATTCGATCACCACCACCCTGAATGCAGTTGAGGGAGTCAGCGCCTGGCAAAAGGCTGATATTCCTGAACGGCTTCACTACGGCAACAGTCCTCGTTTTCCAGGAATAGTGGTTTTAGCCGATAGCTTATGGAGTATTGGAACCAGAACGGATCCTCCCGGATACACAGGAGCTCACGGATACGACAATGCATTTACCGATATGAATACCATTTTTTATGCAGAAGGACCTGCCTTTAAGGAGAATTATTCAGCAGCCCCCTTCTCCAATGTGGAGGTCTATGGTATAATTACAGAAATCCTGGGACTCGATCCTGCTACTACTGATGGCAATATTGAAAATGTAGCTGACATCTTTTCTGAAAAATAAATAAAGCCGCCCCGTATTTGGAGCGGCTTTATTATGTCATGCTGTCTGAATATGCTGTCTGCGGCTATTTGGTAGCATTTTCCAGCCTCTTAAGGATGGAAAAAATAAAGGCAGCTGAGAGCAGACAGGTAACCACGAAGATTCCCCACAATTGCCACAGCTGAATTTTTTCCCAGAAGAAGCTACCAATGAAGAGAAGCTTGTTACCAACAGCGGTAGCCAGTAGCCATCCCCCCTGCATCACACCCTGGAACCTGGTGGGCGCCACTTTAGACACAAATGAAAGTCCCATTGGGCTCAGGAAAAGTTCTGCAAAGGTAAGTACCAGGTAGGTCGACATCAGCCAGTAGGGCATAACCCTGGAGGAGTCAGGTACCGGATATACCTTTGTGACCTCGCCGGCATCGTTAAGCACCTGCAGGTCCACCGGTGAGATAAGGTTGAAGGATCCAATGACCAGGATAACAAAACCCAGTGATGCTATAACCATCCCTATCCCGATCTTTTTGGGTGTGGAAGGCTCTATTCCCTTTTTATTCATCCACGCAAAAGCTGCCATCACCACGAAGGTGAGGGATACAATATAGAGAGGATTAAAGGACTGGTAAACCTCTGGAGCAATGGGATTAGTCTCAGCTCCAATGGTGTAGAACCAGTAAGAAAGGCCACCACCCACAACAGCCATCACCGCTCCTATTATACGGTTTTTTGCTTCAGATCTCGTATTCAGGAGCATCACCATACCGGCAATGAAAACAAGAATTGTTATGAGGCTTTTCAGGGTAAAGAACAGATAGGTAAATGAGTCCACCGATTTTGCTGAATAGTCACGGGCAAAGAAGGTCATGGTAAGTCCATTCTGGTGGAATCCCATCCAGAAAAAGATCACTACAAAGAAAACCAAGAGCAGGGATACCACCCGCTGTTTCTCTTCCTTGGTGGCAATCATTACGATCCAGGTGACAAATCCGGCAAAAAGGCCAATGGCCATTCCGGTTTTGAAATCCTTGAACAAACTAACCAGAAAGGCGGTAATGGCAAAGGCTACAACTGCCATAGGAATCGCCAGGGGCTTTTCCCTGAGAGTGATGGTTTTTTCTCCGGCAGCTTTTTCCCGCTTGGGAAGGTGCTTGTGAAAAATCAGGTAGGCTGCAAGGGATATTACCATGGCAATGGCAGCTATCCCAAAGGCAAAATTATATCCACGTGAAAATACCTCAATGTAGGAGTCGGCAAAAGCACCCAGATCGGCTATTGGTCCATTCAGACTTACGGCATCGGCCAGCTGCTGGAAAACTGTTGTATCCTCGAGGATTCCATCTTTGTACTGGTGGCAGAGTGCGGGAAGGCTACCGTCGTGAAGGTAGCCGTTTGTTTTTAACCACCAGTTCCGGACTCCCATGGCAGCAAAGGGGGCGAAGAATGCACCCACGTTGATCCCCATATAGAAGATCAGGAAGGCATTATCTCTCACCTTATCATATTTGGGATCATCATAAAGTTGTCCTACGACTGCCTGAAGGTTTCCTTTAAAGAAACCGTTTCCAATGGCGATGGTAAAGAGAGCGCCTAAGGTCAAAGACAGGGGCAAACCGGGGATGGCCATTGCGATATATCCCACAAACATGATCACCTGTCCCAGGGAGATGATCGCTGTATATTTCTTGGTGGCGTCGGCCAGAATTCCACCAAGCAGCGCGAGGGCGTAGATTGCAAAATAGAACCAGCTGTATATATCACCGGCTCTCTCTGCAGCAATTCCGAATTTAGCTTGCAGGAACAGGACAAGGATCGCCATCATGGTATAGAAACCAAAACGCTCCCCCATGTTTGCAAAGAAGGCAACATAAAGTCCTTTAGGATGTCCTTTTAACATAGAGTTTAGTTTTTATGAATATCTGAATTTTGTGATGGGGACAAATATAGAAATAGTTTTTTCTTAATTTTGATTAAAACAGCATGTTATGAAAATTTTCAGGGCTCAGCAGGTAAGGGAAATTGATGCCTATACCATCAAAAATGAACCGATCCGTTCCATTGACCTGATGGAACGGGCGGCCACGAGGCTTACTGGCTGGTATGTACGCCATTATCACACCAACCGGAAGGTGATGATCTTTGCAGGACCAGGCAATAACGGAGGAGATGCCATGGCCATGGCCCGGATGCTGGCAGATAGACAGTTCCGTGTGGAGTGCTATCTGCTTCGCTTTGGTAAATTGTCTGAAAATTGTTCCATCAATCTGGAACGCCTCAATGACCAGGCACTTGTAAAGCTTAATGAAGTAAGTGATGAAGGTACCCTTCCTGAGATTGCGAAAGAGGATGTGGTGGTGGACGGGATTTTTGGATGCGGACTCTCCAGGAGTGTTACGGGTCTGCCTGCCAGTGTCATCAGACATATCAATAAGAAGGCCGGAACAGTTATTGCCATTGATATTCCCTCCGGACTTTTCGGGGAAGATAACGCGGGCAATGATTATAAGCAGGTGATTAGGGCAAATCATACCATCACCTTTCAGTTTCCCTTTCTCTCCTTTTTCTTCGATCTCCATGAAAGCCATGTGGGACAATGGAGAGTGCATGATATCAAATTGCATCCGAAGGCCATAGAGGATACTGCGACCGATTACCGGACCCTGGAAGCGGAGGCAATCAGGGGCCTGCTGCCCCAACGCGGTAAATTTGCACACAAAGGCACTTTAGGACATGCCCTGATGATCTCTGGATGCTACGGGATGATGGGAGCAGCCCTGCTGGCAGGAGAGGCTTGTCTCCGCTCTGGTACGGGATTGCTCACCCTTCATGTGCCAAAGTTCGGTTATAGCATTATACAAACCGCATTCCCGGAGGCCATTGTAAGCCTCGATCAGTCCGATATACTATTTAGCGAGCCACCCGACCTCGCACCCTACAGTGCCATCGGCATTGGACCTGGTCTTGGATGCAAACCCAATTCGGGAAAAGGATTGAAGATGCTATTAGAGCGTGCCAGTGTGCCGCTGGTCATTGATGCAGACGGACTCAATCTTCTCGCTCAGCATCCCGAGTGGTTCGACCTGCTGCCGGAAGGGACCATCCTGACGCCACATCCCAAAGA
>QMPQ01000036.1 GCA_003648635.1 Bacteroidota bacterium
GATTCCAAACGGGGAGATCTGGAGGATCCCTGGTCCCCTCATCATGAAACCATCGAATCCGATGTGTTTGTATCTACAGATATCTGCGCCACCTGTCACAATGAACAAAATCCATATGGGGTCTGGGTTAAAGCCACTGAACTGGAATACCGTGAAAGTGTTTATCCTGAACGGGGAACTCCTTGTCAGGACTGCCATATGCAACCCATGGGAGGAAAACCTGGCAAAATGGGTCCCCTCAGGGAACACAATACTGATCATTGGTTTGGTGGTGGTTTTGCCGAATTTGTTGAAGGCGCCGCAGCCGTATATATACGGGGGGAGGCCTTACAGGTGTCAGTTGGGGAAGAAGTCGATTTTTCCATATTAGTAAAAGCCATGGCCACTGGACATAAATTCCCCACAGGCTCCGTTGAAGAAAGGGATGTATGGCTGCATGTGAGCCTCAACAACAAGGCAGGTGAAGAACTCATGCATATTCCTGTTCCACTCAATCCGGACGATCCCAACGACAAGTACTTTATTACCAGCAATGCCAAGGTGGCCTATCCTTCCCATAGCACACTATCCGATCCCATAGAGCGTGATGGCTTGACCGAAGGGGACCGCCTCTACCACAGCGCCTTTCTAGATTCTGAAGGGGAATTCACCTATGCCCAATGGGTCTGTGTGGAGGAGATTGAAAACCGCCTCAATCCACTGGAGGAGCGAATGGAACACTATCATTTTGCGGTTCCTGATCTTGATAAAGGAGTATATTACCTGACGGCACAGCTAAACTACCGCAGGATGCCCGATCCCCTGGCTGATTATTTCGGTATTGACCGGAGACCCGTGATGGAAGTGTCTAAAAATATAAGGAAACTGGTTTTATATTAACTTAAAATCTGAAAGGAATAAACCTGGGAACCCGTTTCAGGTATTCCGCATAGTCGGGATACTTTCCTTTCGAGATTGACTCGCTTAAGCTGCTGCTTCCCCAGAATAAAAGTACCAGCAGGATGGCACCCATCACTGACCAATTTAGCCAGATTCCGGTTGCTGCCACGCTGAAAAAGTAGAATACAATCCATATGGCCTGTTCGGCGGCATAGTTGGGATGACGTACAAGGCCCCATAGACCAGTATGCACAAACCCCTTCTTGTATTTGTCCGGAAGCTCACCTCCAGCAGCCTGCACTTTTTTCTTCTCCTTATGATAATTCCACTGCTGTTGATCAGCAACGGTTTCAACCACAATTAAGGCAATGATCAGTGCAGCTAACAGGTAGTCTGCCCACCCCAATGGCAATCCGTCCATGCTACGAACTGCCGGCAGGGTAAATAAAAGGATCAGACCCATCTGGTAGAAGGAGATAAACAAAAGGTTAAATACCAGCCAGCGCCATTTTGCTGCAAATTCCGGTTTGGCCTTGACAACAGCCCATCGGTAGTCCTCCTCACCTGTCCAGAACTTCCAGGAGTATCCCCCTCTCCGGGAAAAATTATAGCTCAGCCTGAAGCCCCAGGCCGTAACCAGAAGAGCCATTAGTGCCAGGCGCAGCTCAAAGCCCGACTGAACAGTTACAATCCAAACATAAGCAATGGGTATCAGGCTCCAAAGCTTATCCACCTGACTGTAATTCCCGGTAATGGTGCTTACCACAAAACAAAGCAGTGCAGCTGCCAGGTATACAATAAGCAACTTTATCAGGATCCCATGCTGTAAGCCCGTAAGAGGTTCATCCATAGTAAACGCCAGGATAGGGATTACAATAATGGTCACCAGCAGGGCAAGGGCAGTTTTCCACATATAAGGTCTGAATTAATTGGCTTGTCAAATATAGAAACAAATCTATTTTTCCCTCAGGAATACTCGTGCTTCCTTGCTAAAAACGTAGTTTGTTCCAGTCAGTGTGATGGGTGATTTCACAATGGTGCTTCCATCATGCTGTGCCGCAGTACCAGTGACCAGTACACCGACTTTCCCCTCCAGGTCTATCCATCCATTCTCATTGGGCACTTTAATCTCTCCGGAAGCCAGCCATTGAATAAATATGTTTTGCTCCCACTGACTGTATGGCTCCTTCCTTCCCAGGAGATTCATGGCAAATCGTTTGCTTGCAAATTCCCAGAGACTATTTTCCAGTTCTGTCGATTTCTTCATGATTGATTTTAGCGTGGTACTCTCTATCCAAACTACTGTCACTGCTGTAACCGCCACAACAGAAGCGCTCCTGGGATAGCCGGTCAGCACCGACATTTCACCAATTAAACTTCCAGCTCCCACCTCATTCATGGTAATCCCCCGAATCTCTATTTTTACTTTTCCACTTACAATCACAAACATACCGTTATCGGGGTCATCCTCTTTCAGCAAAGTTGTACCCTCCGGGAATATCCGGCAATCAAACCCGGCCATAACCTCCTGGAACACATCCTCCTCCAGTAAGGATAACCAGGGCAATTGCCTTAGCATTTCTACAGGTTTATCATGCGTTTCATAGGATCGCTCATCCGTAGGTTTTTCCTCCTGATTACTAGAACTAAATAGCGATCTCAGGGCATCAATGATTTTCATGGTCATTCAGCTTATGTTCAGATCTAATTAAACGCAATGTATCTCCAAAAGTTATGTCCGGAACCGTATCGGTCTCAGCAATAAAATGAAAGGGATCGATTGGACCATTGCGGTAGATGCCGAAATGCAGGTGGGGAGGGGTATATCTGGCATTCCCGGTGTTCCCCACAGTCCCTATCTGTTGTCCGGCCCTTACCTGATCCCCACGCTCTACTTCGCGGGTTTCAAGGTGTGCAAAATAAAGATGCATGGAGCGTTTGGAATCATATAACCAAACATACCTGCCCCCAACTTCACCTTCACCTACACGGGAAACACTTGCATTGGAAGGAGCCAATACCGGGGTGTGGCGTGCAGCAAAAATATCCACTCCATGATGGTCCCTGCTCCCCCCATCCCTGGGGTCACCAAAAAAACTAGAAATAGCCCGGCTGGCCTTACCTTTCACCGGAAACCCGATGGAAGGCACCTCCCTGATCACAACCCTGAATTGACCTCCTCGAAGTAATTCGGGCTGTAGGCGTAAAGCATAATAAGAATCCCGTCTGGGTTCAAATTCAAGGCGACGCATCTCTTCATCAGCAGTAGCAACGTGGGTCCTACGAATGGCTGTATCTCCCGTCTCCCTGAAAAGGTCTGCAAACAGAAGCAACGAATTGGAAGAATCGACCGTAATCTCCACCTCTACTCTTAATCCACGTTTTACAAAGAATCGGTACCCGGCAGCATTTGCACCCTTTGGATCCCAGAAAAAAGCTTCCTCAAATGGAAGCTCAATAACAACCGGCTTATTCAGGGCCTCCTCTCCTGTGAGAGTCCAATCAATACCCAGGGCGGTCTGATGTAAATTTGCCTGCTCGAGTGAGTGCTGATATGCCTCATGAGCGGACCGGGGATAGAAAGTTTTAGGGACAATCTCCTTTTTGCAGCCAGGAAGAAAAATGAGAAACAGGAGTGGACTGAATATGATAGCTCGTGTTTTGTATTTTACCATACCTCAATGTTGTTGCTCCTGCAATAAAGATAAACATAAACTTGTACCAAGCTTAGATCAGAAATCAGGAAATATCTTAATTTAGAAGGGGCTAATCAAACTATCTAACTGTGAAAATTGCAATAAAAACCAAACGCTTGATTTCACCCCTTCAGGAGATCAAGGATGCTGTTATTCTTATAAACGGTGAACTGATTGAAGCTGTAGGTGAACAGAAAAATATTGAAATTCCAGCCGATTATCAGGTGAGAGATGTGGGGAACAAAATTGTGGCTCCTGGCCTGGTAGATATTCACAACCACGGGGCAAATGGTTATTTTGCCAGAGAGGGAGAAGAAGCAGTGCAGGAAATTTCCAAATGGCTGGCAAAAACCGGGACCACATGCTGGCTGGCAACCATTGGTGATGCTGAAGGAGTAAAAGGAGGAGTTCAGGCCATCAAGAATGGAACAGAGGGATGTTATGTTCCGGGCATTCGATGTGAGGGTCCCTTTTTATACCCAAAATACCTGCCTGGCGAATCTGCATCCCCGCCCCCTTATGCGGATGAGAAGATTTTCATGGAGATGTTTGAAGCCGGGGAGGGCTACATAAAAATCATGGACTGCTCACCTGATTTGCCCGGTGGAATGGAGATGTTTCGTACCATAAAGAAGCATGGGATAATCACCTCCTTTGCCCATGGGAACGCTGATTATGATCTTTTCATGAAAGCTGTGGATACTGGTATTTCACTGGTTACACATACTTACAATGTGATGAGCGGTATGCACCATCGGAAACCGGGAGCCGTAGGAGGGGCATTGACCTGTGATGATTTAATTTGTGAACTAAATGCTGATGGAGTGCATGTGCACCCTGTGGCCATGGATGTTCTGATTCGGTGCAAAGGCCTGGATCGGGTCTGCCTGGTATCGGATATGCAGGCCATGGCAGGTCTTCCCGATGGAGAATATGACTGGACCGGCAGAATAATCGATGGAGAGTATGAATGGACAGGCGTTAAGCTAATCAAGGAGAATGGAACAGTTAGGAATGCAGGTGTAGCTCTTGATCAGGAGGGAGCCATTTCCAGCTCTGTCTGGCCCATCAAACAGGGTATTTATAATCTGGTTAACAAAGTCGGACTGTCTCTCAAAGACGCATTCCGACTTGGATCCCTGAACCCTGCCATTGCTGCCCGGCTGGATCACGAACTGGGCAGTCTTCGCCCCGGAAAAAGAGCTGATTTGATCGTTATTGATGATGAAGTTAATCTCTTTATGACCATGGTAGGCGGCCGAATACTACATGAGACCGATGTCATTGCAGAACTTTCATATTGACTATTTCTGAACAGATGAATAGTTACTCCCTGGTAGCTGATATCGGAGGCACAAAAAGTGAACTGGCACTATTTGCTCAAAAAAAAGATGTCAGAAAATTCTTGCTGAAGGAGCGATTTGTAACCGGTGCGTATGAAAGTCTGGAGAGTCTTATTTCGCATTTTCTAAAGGAATATGAGCTCAAAATTGAAGCAGCTGTATTGGCCATTGCCGGACCTGTTATCAACGGAAGGGTTACCTTATTTAGCAGCAATCTTCCCTGGGAGGTAGATGAGGCTTCTCTCAGGGAAGAACTTCAAATTCCGGATATTGAATTAATCAACGATCTGAGAGCTGTTGCCGGCGTCCTTGCTCATCTGCAAAAAGAGGATCTTTATACCATCAACAAGGGTGTGGAAAAAGCACATGAAACTTTAGCTGTTATTGCGCCCGGAACAGGTCTTGGGGAGGCTTTTCTAATCTGGGACGGGGAAGGGTACAAACCCTGTATTTCAGAGGGAGCCCATGTGAATTTCGGGCCGAGGACAGATCAGGAGATCGAGCTCCTGAAACATATGAAAAAGAGTCAGGATCATGTCACTTATGAATCTGTTTGTTCCGGGCTTGGCATCCCATCCATCTATGAATACCTGTTGACCACATCAGTGAAAAATGAGGATTCTGTGATTTCAAATGAGTTGGGTGATGATTTTGATTTAACACGCGCTATTATCAAAAAGGCAGGGCAAAAAGAAGAAAGTGGAGGACCCGCAAATGAGGTACTTCGGCTATTTGCTTCTATTCTGGGAGCCGAAGCAGGAAACCTGGTGCTGAAGACCATGGCTACAGGAGGTCTTTTTCTTGCCGGGGGAATACCCCCACGAATAATTCCCTACCTGGATTCCCGGGCCTTTCTCGACTCCTTTCTCGATAAAGGTGTCATGGCTGAGATGATGCCCGATATCCCTATTCACATCATTACAAATCCCGATACAGTGATCATTGGAGCAGCAGCCCACCTGTTCAACAAGAGAAAGAATCATGAAATCATCCCGTAACTACCCCACCGTCATTCTGATTTTCTTCACTTTTTTTGTGATCTCTTTCCTGACCAACATTATTGGCCCCTTGATTCCACAGATCATTGAGGATTTTCATTTGAGCCTGACAATGGTGGCCCTGCTGCCCTTTGCATTCTTTATCGCCTATGCTGTAATGTCCATTCCTGCAGGTATCCTGGTGGAGCGGTTTGGAGAGAAGAGAGTGATGCTTTCCGCATTTCTGATTGCCTTTCTGGGAGCCTTATCCCTGGCCATATTTCACAATTATCTCACCGCCATTCTATCACTCTTTATCATCGGGACAGGCATGGCCATGTTGCAAGTTGCCATTAATCCGCTTTTAAGGACGGCCGGAGGGGAAGAGAACTTCGCTTTTAACTCCACACTGGTTCAGTTTTTCTTCGGAACAGCTTCCTTCTTAAGCCCCCTGATTTATTCATACCTGGTCCTGAACCTTGAAAATCCAGTTTCGGATCCCAATGTGATCATCAGATCCCTGGGAAAAGTTGTGCCGGAAGAGCTCAGCTGGATCTCCATGTACTGGGTCTTTGCTATCCTTGCCCTTATGATGATCCTACTTATCAGGGCTATCAGATTTCCTAAAGTTGAGTTGAAGGAGGAGGAAAAAACAGGATCTGCCCGCTCCTATCTTTCCCTTTTGAAAGATCCAAAAGTGTTACTCTTCTTTTTTGGCATTTTCTTTTATGTGGGCACCGAACAGGGGCTGAATAACTGGATGTCGGAGTTCTTACAGGAGTACCATGGCTTCGATCCTCAAACAACCGGTGCCAGGGTGGTCTCCAGGTTCTGGGGTTTAATGACCCTTGGGGCCATACCCATCCTCTTTATGCTAAAGTTTATTGACAGCCGAAAGGTGCTGATTCTGTTCTCAATGATAGCGATTATCTTACTCACCCTGGCGCTGTTTGGGTCTGGGGAGACTGCGAAAATTGCATTTCCACTGCTTGGCGTCTGCGCTTCGGCGATGTGGCCCATGATTATCTCCCTGGCTCTAAATTCATTCAAGGAGCACCATGGAACCCTCTCAGGAGTTTTGATCACAGGGATTGTTGGCGGAGCCATATGGCCTCTACTCATTGGATCCATTGGAGATTTTCTGGGATTAAAAACCGGGATGTTTTTAATCTATATCTCCCTGGCTTACATCCTGAGTATTGGATTCTGGGCAAAACCTCTTGTATCCAACAAATTGTTCATTGGGAAAAAGTAAAGTCCTCTACCGGCTATAGTTCAAAGATGGACAACATCTCTTTCGCCCCATCCTCCCTGGTAGTGTCATAGAAGTTTCTCATAAAACCTTCGGCACTGGCCCAGCTGGTCAGAATCACTCCCTGGAAATTTTCCTTCATTTCAGGAGTGGAACCACTCCTGAATTCTATCATGTCCTGAATCTGAAGCCTGGCCACATCTGGTTTCCGCCATGGACAGGTGGCCACTTTCAATCCTTTCATGGCAAAATAGACCGCAGTTTTATCGGGTCTTTCATAGTGCCAGTCACAGATAAAAACATCTTTTGGAATCATATCGATGGCCCTGTGTGTATTGTTCATGCTGGCCTCCCACATACCCAATCCCGTGGCCTTTCCATCAAGCAGGCGATCGCCCCACATCCAGAGTTTCCTGTCTTTCTCCGCCAGGTGGTTTCTGATTCGCCATATTTCATCGGCAAACAGCTCGGCCGGATCATGACCCGAGCATCGAGGACACTCCTCCTGAGCAATATAAAATACTTCATCCAGTCCTGCGTGGAAATCGGAAGCTTCAAAAACATCCAAAAGCTCATCTACCAACTCAAAAACAATCTTGTGAACTCCCGGGTGCAAAGGGCAGTAGCTCTTACAATACAAGCCATCTTCATTGGGCCATTCATATTCCTCAGGCATCATCACCGAGGGTGTCTCGTCAAATTCCGGATATACTTTCAGCAGATTGAGTATTCGACCTGCCCACGACTGATGTCCGAGCAAGTTAATCTGGGGAACAATTCGTATTCCATGATCACCGCAAACGGCAACTAGTTTTTTTACATCCTGCTCAGAAAGCGCCACTGAATCCTGTAATTCGGGGTGCGATAGGTACTGGTAGTTGTAATCGACCCGAAGGATCAGCACATTGATATCTCTTGTGGCAAGCTCATCTTCAATGAAGGCGACAAACTGGTCCACCCCTTGTGGGCCAGGAGCGGCAATGCTAAGGCCCCTCACCGGCATCAATTCATTAATGGAAGATTGAGCATTAAGGCATAATGTAGCAAGGAATAAAGAGGCAAGAACTGTGAATTTCCGGAACATGGTTTAGTTGTTTAAATGTTGAAGTAATAAAGTGTTATCATCGTGCGAATAAAAATGATCAAATTCCAAAAAATATGCTTCAGGACAAAATCCCACGAAAGCTTTATACCTGGTTTCAGGTTCAACTCCCAGTTCATCCTCCAACAATTCAAAGGGCTTTCTCTCTCTTGCATATTCAAACCAACCTTCAAGGTCTTCGATGATAAAACCCACGTTAACAGCTTTCTTTTCGGTATAGGAATGCATTCCTCTTTTTTCATCAACGATGGCCAGGAAACCTGTGTCTGAGACCTTGAATATTTTAGTCCAACCCTGATCGGCCACCATCTCCAGTCCACATACATCCTGGTAGAAATTCTGCATAGCCAATATGTCTTTGTAGTAGAGCCAGGTGATGGTGGAATGTATGGTCAGACCTTCCGGTAGTTTGTCCTGTTGAGTAGAAGAAATCGCGTTCTTCTTGTTCTGTTTTAATATGGGAATGAATCGTTCGTTTTCGGGATGCTGATGGAATCGCTCGAATTCCAATAAATAGCCCTCGGGGTCCACAGCAACAAACCCATCGTGGGCACTCCCCTCCTGTGGCTTGTACTCGTATTTGATTTTTACGTCCCGGCTCTTCAGATAAGCATACCATTCCTCCAACTTATCGCTTAGCAAGGCAAGCGCCACTGTCTTGGGTTCTTCTGCACTATGCATTCCTTTGTCTGCATCAACCAGAATAAGGTACGAATCTGCAGTCATTCGTAAAATATAGGCCATCCCATAATCAGCCACCAGCTCCATTCCTAAAGTTTCTGAATAGAACTCAAGTGCTTTTTTCAGATCCTTGTAATATAGGAAAAGATTGTTGGCCTGAATGCCAAAATCGTCCATGGTTCTGAAAGACGAATTCCTGGCCAGGAGTCTGTTTATCTCTCGCGGACTATAGCTTAGCATTCTTCCAAAGCGCCTGGCTACCTCGATCCTGGCCTTGTCATCAAAGACACCATTCTTTTCAAGCTCTGCCATATCCGACTTCAGAGAAAGATATTCTTCCAAGGTTGTTCCGCGGTATAGTAAGAGCACATCTTTGTTCAGGGCAACATCCTCCGGAAACAGATCTGTTATAATAAGATCGGATTCCCGATACACTGAAACGCCGTGCTTTGTGGCAATTTTCTCCGCATCAACCATAAACCGCTCCATCTTGCCGGGAGAAAGGGGCGCACTCAGGGCCAACTGTTTCACCCCGGCAGAGATCAGTTCAGAGAATCCACCCACTACACCCAATTCATATGAATATTGATCCTTTTCCACCTTATTGAATTTCTGATTATCAGTGCTGCATCCAAAAAACAGGAGGATGGCTGTTGCGAGAATCAAACCGGTCTTTCTCATGTTACTATTTAAGTGCTTCAAGGATGCTGAATTGACTGGTATCGCTTAAGATTTCCTCAAATTTCTTTTGAGCCTCCTCAATACCAATGTCGTTGATAATCTCTTCCATAAGGATAGCTGCGTTCGGCTTGACCTCCTGAGATAACAAAAGGACCGGGAAAAGCATCAATATGAAAATTGAAAGAGTTTTTTTCATCAGTTCCTTTGTTACTGGATTTATGGAACTAATGTACACCAAACTTTCGCTCAGGGCAACTTGAAAAATTCATTCATTAGTGGAAATTCAGAACTGCCAGCAACACAATAGTGATACTGGTTAAAAGACCTACTTTTCCAAGGATGGCAACCTTTTTCAGGTTTGATTCTGCATTCCCTTTCTTTGCCCTGCTGGAATAAATACCGGCAAAAATGACTGAGATTGTAAGAATCAGTACCAGGATAAGCTTCGCAATCAACAAGGGCTTGGCGTTCAGGGTAGCCCAGAATGGTGTAATGAGATAAAATCCAGAAATAATAAGCATAGTTAAACCTATTTGTCCCATGCGGCTGAGCACCGATGCATTCATTGCAAATTTTCTACCCTCCTCTTTCTCCATTTTTGATTTTGCAATTCTAATGAACATAAAGGCAAAACTGCTTCCCAATCCCATGGCCAGGCCAAGGAGATGGACGATTAACATTGCATCTCTCATAATTCTATCAATTTTTGGGATCGTCTAGCTTCCTGGCATTGCCAATGATTCATGTAACTCAATCTCGCAGCTTGCATTCCAGTCCAGGTGGGGATGATCTTTCAGGAGGTCTTTGGCCTTTTCCATACTATTTGCCTGAAGGATGGAGTATCCAATAATCTTGCTTTCACTGCTTGCTGAGTTTCCACCAGGTCCCAGTGTAACAGCATTGCCGAGAGGGGTGCCCATATCCACAAGATTATCGCCACATTTTTGCGCCCAATCCATCCAGGCCTTCATCCCTGCCTCCATTTCCTCTGGAGTAGACTCTTGTGTTTTCCACGTGGCATCGACAGGTGCCAGATAGCTTACTATGAATTTTTTCATGATATCTGTTTTTTGATCTATGTAACAAGATTGACATTGTGCGCATGCTATTGTTCTTGCTAAAAGATGTGATTAACAAATATTTATGATTCTGGTGTATGAATAAAAAATGCCTCTCCACCCCAAGGCAGAAAGGCAAATAATAAACAAACACCTGAGTCCTTAAGCTATTTGTTAGGGAAGTATATATTTCTGTTTTTTCTTAAATCCTTCAACACATGAGCCATCGGGAGCTGCCTTTGGATTGTCAAGGAACTGTTTCATCATCATGATGGCACATTCTCCCGCATCAATGGGCGAGTGTGCAATACCTGGAAAAATATAACAGTAGGAGTTCTCAAATGTGTCGGATAGTTTCTGGGTATAGTCCGGTAAGCAAACGTGATCATCCCCACCGTTTAACATCAGTGTGGGAACATAAGTGGCCATGGGTTTGATATTGTTGCTTTGATATTCCACCTGCCAGGCATCCCTGATCTTCATCACAAAAGGCTGACTGAACACCATAGTACTCATTCCCTCCACAAAGATTTCATACTCGGTTCCTTTCAGCAAATCTTCTTCACTTGGATCATCCCAGCTATTCATAACCATGCTCCAGAAAGATCCGTTACTGAAGTTTTGAAGTGGCAGGAAGCTTCCTGGATTCTCAATGATCTGACTGTAATCTCTGTTGGCAATCATATGCATAGTTAAAGGAAGCTGGGTATTCCAGTACATCTGGGTGAATATCCATCCTGTCACGCGGTTTCCATTAAGCACCACATCGCTTGGTTCATCTGCTCCCGGTAACTGCACTGTGATGGTATCGGGACTTTCATTCAGCGCTTCCAGGGTGGACAGAAAACGCTTTTTCAAGTCAGGATAGGCGCTGGCATAGCTTTGGTTTTGTTCGATTTCAATGAAAATGGACTCAAGCTTATCAATGCTTGTTTTACACATTTTGTTGAAGCCAGCCGGCACATTAACCACTGCATTCAAAGACAAAGCTGTAAGCTTGTCTGCATGATCCATCAACATGTATTGGGCCACAATGGTCCCTGCTGAGTTGCCAAATGCAGCAAATTTTTTATAGCCCAGCTTCTCTATAACAAAAGCGATATCACTGGCCGTTTCCCAGTAATTGTATGCCGCCAGATTGATTCCCTGATCGTTAAACTTTTTCCGGATCGATAATATGACTTCTTTATAAGCGCTTATTAATTCGTCAGAACTAAGGTGCTTCCCCAGCAATTCAACCTGGAGTTCATCAAGTTCCGGAGTATGTAAGTTGGGTCTTGAATGCTTGAGCCCTCTCAGCTCAATGATCACAATATCTCTGTCATATAAAAACAGATTGCCAAGAGGTCCGTCAAATGTGGGAACAAAGTCCTCCAGGTTTGACATACCTGGTCCGCCGCTGTTCAACACCAGAGGCTCATATTTGACAGTTTCTGCTCTGCATTTGAATACTGCTACAGCCAGTTCTATAGGCTTGCCTTCCGGGTTTTTATGAAATTCCGGAACAGTCATATATCCGAAAGAGAATTTTCCGCCGGTGGCCAGCTCTTCAGAAATTTTAATGGGACATTCGGCTTCTGTAAATATGCCATATTGACCTTGCGCAATGCAAGGGAAAAACAGTAAGCTTAGTGTTATTACTATGGGGAAAATTGTTATTTTCATGGGTTTCAGGTTTATGTTAAAATCTATAAATTGGACATTCGCTCATTAAAATATGTTACAGATTAAGAAGGAATTCTTTTATTTCATAAGTTTATACAAGCAAATCCTAACAAATGATTACACATATGCTTATTTGCAAATATGCCAGGAGCTTGATCATAACAGGTTCAGCCTTTATAATGGGGCTATCCTGTAACTCCATTCGGACTGAAGTGCCTGTGACAGAAATAGATGCATCCGTAAAACGTCCAAATATTATCTGGATCGTTGGTGAAAATCTAAACCTGGACTTAGGTATTTATGGCGCTGAGAATGTATCCACTCCAAATCTTGATTCTCTGGGCGAAAACGGTGTGCGCTATACGCATGTTTTTTCCACAAGTCCGGTTTGTGCACCCAGCCGTTCCGCTTTCATGACCGGCATGTACCAGACTTCCACAGACACACATAATATGCGCTCGCACCGAGAAGATGATTACCGGCTTCCAGATGGAGTACGACCTCTTACCCATCGACTTGGCGATGTGGGATACTATACAGCCAACATTACAAACATTGGAGATCGCATCGTAGGAACCGGCAAACTGGATCTTAATTTTGTGAATGAGGGTCCCCTCTATGACTCAGAAGACTGGTCCACACTCAAATCCAATCAGCCCTTTTTCGCCATGATCAATACTCCGGAAATTGAATACGATATATACGACCGAAAGACTGCATCAAAAAAGCGTGTTGAGTGGGTAGGAGAAAGGGAACACCCTCAAATCGCCACTTCCGAAAATGTCATCGTACCTCCATATTACCCCGATCATGAAATCACCCGTCAGGAGCTTGCCCGCTATTACAACTCCATTTCCGGGATGGATATTCGTGTCGGCTGGGTTCTTGATCAAATACTTAAAGACGGACTTGCAGATAATACAGTTATAATCTTTTTTGGTGATAATGGACGCCTGGATGCCCGTGGTATACACTGGTGCTGGGATACCGGACTTCGCGTACCCATGATCATCTATTGGCCTGATAATATGGATGCCCCCCCGCAATACAAACCCGGGACAGTAAATGATGAGGTCATTAGCCTGCTCGATCTCACAGCCACCACATTGCAGATTGCCGGTATCCCCAGACCTTTAAGCATGCAGAGCCGGGTGTTTCTGGGGGAACACGCAGATCCGCCTCGAACCTATGCTTTCAGTGCCAGAGACCGGATTGACGAAACGGTCAGCCGAATTCGTTCAGTCCGTGAAAAAAAATATCATTATCTCCGGAACTACATGCCCGAACAGGGTTTTGCCTCACTCAATCGATACAAAGAAAAGTGTTTTGCGGTCAAACCACTTATGCGTGAATTACATGCACAGGGAAAGTTGACAGGTGCGGCAGCGGAACTTATGGAACCCTTACCCTACGAACAGTTATATGATACAGAGAGTGATCCGCACGAAATCTATAATCTGGCGGAATCAGACAATCCGGAACACCGCGAAGCACTTCAACGACTTCGGGCTGCTCTGGATACCTGGATAGCGGAAACCGGAGATCAGGGTGAATGGTTGGAGCCAGAAGAGATCATTATCCCTTTTGAAAAAGAGATGGATGAGTGGTTTGGAACGCCTGAATGGTATATGAAAAAAGCTGAATAAATAAATCAAATAGTCTCTCTGACATAGGTTTCGATAAGGATTTAACGCTTCGTTAAATCACTCTTCTTCCAGGGCCAGGCGGATAATCCCGTTGACCATGCCGGCTGGTCCATTGGGAATCCAGGTGGCCAATAGCATTTTAGGAATGGATGCCAGAGGAACGCTGCTGGAATACATCATCACTTCAGTTTGACCTTTTCCCAAATCCCTAAGGGTGTATGTTGAATAACTGTGCCGCATTCTTTCAACCCCCTGGTCAGGGTACATATCAGGGGCCGGGAAGCCTGTAAGTGTATAGCTCTTGTTCTCAGGATCCTCCTCCAATTTATAACGGGTCACCACATCTGCTACGGGCATAGGCCATCGCTTCTTCAATAAATAATAGCTAAGCCATTCATCCTCTGAAAGATCCCGGATACGCTCTGTGTGCTCCGCATCATCCATAAAGTCCTTATGTTTAGAATCATCCTTCAGTACCTTCAGGCAGCTTTCCATGCTGACTTCCGCAGCAGTGACAGCCTCGAACTCCAGAACATTATACTTTTTGCCCCTATCATCCTTATGCTCTGCAAAATTGTAAGAAACAAGGACCTTGCCGTCTTTTGTTTTTTCCTGCTTCCAGCCATCCCTCTGGGCGTGGGCCTGTATACTGAGCAAAAGAGAGCACAGAACGATTAGTCCTGTTTTTACACTATGTTTCATTAGTCCGGGAACAGATTGGTTCAATTACAAAAATAAGAAGTTAATGCAATTTACAATTTCTGAAATTCTGTGACAGCAAACCATCCCTTTTCATCTGTATGGGTGTGATTCAGTTTTAGTCCGGTAGCTTCAGCAATCTCCTGGATGTGCCTGGCATTGTATTTATGGGAGTTTTCGGTGTGAATAGCTTCGCCCTCTTTCAAATGTAGATCTTCATTGAAAAATGGTGAATGAACGCTTAGATCGCGGTTGGCCACCAGGTGCATCTCCATCCGGGATTTTTCCTGGTTAAAAAAAGCAAGGTGGTCGAAATGCTCCGTCTGAAAATCTGCATGGATCAGAGTATTCACTGTATTTAAAATGTTCTTATTAAATGCGTCTGTAATTCCCTGGGCATCATTATATGCGGCGTGGAGTAATGCTTCGGGCTTAACCAGGTCCATCCCTAATAGCAGCACATCCCCCTTTTTCATCTGAAGGCTGATGTTTCGAAGGAGCTCAATGGAATCAGTCCACTCGAAATTACCTATGGTACTTCCGAAAAAACAGATCAAAGCCGGATGCTCCCTCCGAATTTGTCCAAATTGAGAAAAGAAATCCACCGCATAGCCCTCCACTAGTAAATTTGGGAATGCAGTCACCAGACTTTCTGCCGAGCTTCTGAGGGCCGGCTGACTGATATCCAGGGGTAGGTAGCGCAAGAAAGCCGGGTTCATTTCGGCTGCGGCGTTCAATAATATCGAAATCTTGGAATGATCGCCCGGGCCCAGTTCAATAATCTCGTAGCCCTTGTATTGCTTCATCAGCTTAGGGGCAATCTGTTTAAGTATGCCTTTCTCGGTACGTGTAGGATAATACTCCTCCAGACGGGTAATTTCTTCAAACAGGAGCGATCCATCGCCGTTATAAAAAAATTTACTTGAGATACTTTTCTGATCCGCCTCGAGGCCAGCTACAATTTCTGCACTTACCTCATCCGGACCAATTTCCTGCAGCAAATTGGTGATGGAAATTCTGTTCAGCGTAACGATATCTTCGTTTACAAAATTCATTCTGCAATATTATATTCACGCTCTGGTATGCCTGTCTCGATAGGGTTTTCCGGATCGTTGCTCCACTCAAACCAACCTCCGTCAAAAACAGAAACCCTTGGCCAGCCCATTAACCAGGCATTAAACCAGGCCTCGCTGCCACGCCATCCGGTTCCGCAATAAAAGGCATTGTGTTTCTCCGGCACCACGTCCACTTCTCTCCAGATCTCTTCAATCTCATGATACTCCCGGGTGGTATGATCCAAATTTCGGTAGTTCTCCATATGGTAGGCGTCTGTACCACAATTTCCAAAAACAGAACCCGGAATTCTCCCTTTCTTTTCAATATAGTTGTACCCGCTCACATCACCAATATATTCGGGCCAGCTTCGAACACTGACCAATTCGGCATGATCCGAGTCTATGATCTCTTTGGCTTCTGGAACATCTACAACCAGCTCAGGGCGACCAGGAATGCTTGCTCCAAATTCTCCGCGAAATACGGGTGAATATTCTCTGGTAGTAATCTCAAATCCGGCATCCTCCCAGGACCTGAGTCCCCCGTTCAGCACCCGAACGTCTTTCACCCCTGCATACATCATGATGAATGCTGCTCTTATGGAACCCAGGTGCCCGGCACTACTGCCCGGGAAGGGATCATTGTTGTCGGGAAAGGAAAAGCGACCGTAGAGAATAACCGTGGTATTTTCAGTTATCCCCAGTTTCTCCAGGGTTTCCTTTATCTCCTCTGGACTCCGGCGGTTCCATGTTTCAGGCGACTCCAGAGTATTGGTATCCACCTCAATAGCCCCGGGAATATGGCCCTCCTCATAAGCCCCGCGGTTGCGGTAATGGCCGTGGCAAACCACATAATCGTTTCCATCGAATTCGGGAGGAGTGCCACCATCCATCAAAGTTTGTAGCCAATCCGGGTATACAAGTTGCTTGTAGCGTTGAAGATGATTCATTGGCAAGGCCTCATTTGTACACCACTCATCAAGAAAATGGTCATACACATTAACCTGCTCATAACCCGAACGAAAAAAGCGATCTGCTACCTGCTCTGCCTCTTCATTATCATAGCCATAAATAACCAGTGATTGATCCGGAAGAATTCCTTTGGATCGTACAATCTCAATCCAATCCATGTAGTTGGTCCATTTCAGCGGCAGGCTCCTGGCCCCTTCGATGTGACCGCCCCTGGCCTCATTGTTAATCTTCCATCCGTTATAAGCCTCAACGGGTCTGATATCAATAAGGATGGTTTGCGGATCGCTTATATGCTTTTGCAGCTCCGTAGTGGAAATATGAGGAAAACCCATAGTTGATCAAGATTGTTTTAATGTGTTGAAATAGTCCTCCCACGTCAAGTGGTTCCTGCCTGCTGCGGCCTTGAAATCGGATTGTATATTGAATTCACCGTTACGGATCTTGGTGTAGATCCCGGCGATAATCTTTCCTAAAAACTCCCCATTGACCTTTTGCTGAAAGGCCAGGTAGGTTTCCGGAGTCATCTCTTCATATACCAGGTCGGTACCAAAAGTGCTGTTCAGATAGCCGGTTAATTGTAGCTGGGTAATGGCTTCCCCGGTCAGGTTAAATGTTTGACTATTTCTGTCATCATTAAGCATCATTTGCGCATAGGCGTAGGCCAGTTCATTCCGGGTGGTATAGGAGCACAATCCATCGCTTGCACAATTGGCTATTTTGCCATCTTTTTTGTAGGTCTCCATGTATTCCACATCGGGTTCAATGTAGAGACCATTTCGGCCAATGGACCACTCCAGTCCGCTCTTCCTGATATCCTGTTCAGTCTGCCGGTTACTCTGGACAATGGCATCGAATGTTGAATTTCCATCATCGCCCACAATGCTGGTATAGACGATCTTTCTTACATCCGCATCTCTGGCCGCATGAATGATGTTACGGTGCTGTTCGACTCTTCTTTCCGGGGCATCCATTCCCGAAAGAATCATTACCACATCAATCCAATTGAATGCCGTAACAAAATCGGATTTGCTGTTATAATCCCCTGGCAGGAGGGTGATCCCAAGATGCTCAGCTTTGGATGTAGTGCGGGCGGTCCCCACCACATTTTCCTTCCCAATTTTGCTGATCAATTGCTGCGCAATGGCGCTTCCCAGTTGTCCGCTTACGGAGGTTACAGCTACTTTCACGAGAAAAACTTTGTATAAATAACATACAACTGCCCATAGTGTTTAAACATAGGAGGTATTAGGCTGGTGGAACGACAAGCACTCAATGGGTGATAAAAGGTAAATTGCTCATCTATTAGCTATCGGCAAACTAACGATGATACAAGTATGTATAATATATCAAATAGTTTAAATTACTCCCAGCTGTCCTGCAGGGTCTTTCGGTCCCACCAGAGCTTGTTGAGCATATCATCCCCACCCTGATTCTCCCGTGCTGCATTTGCATTGGTGTAGTTGGTGTTCAACTCTGCGTCCGGATAGGGAATTCTATTGGGAATAGTCCCTTGGATAATGCCCTGCTCATAATCATCTCCCGCACGTTTTAAACCTACCGGGTATCCTGTCCTGCACTGTTCCGCCCAGGCCTCATGTGAGTCAGAGAACAGTGCGATCCATTTCTGATAGACAATACCCTCTCTGCTTTAACGGGGAAAGGCATTTACAAACTGCCGAAAATGAAAAACACTTCAAAGAACGTAATATGAAATCCGGTTCAAACCACCTGAGGGTAAAACCCTTTTTTAATTCTGCTATCTTATTAATATCTTTACTCTGCAGCATGGTTGTTTGTGTTTGGAAACTTTGTTAATATACTTATATTCAGCATATTAACCAAACAATCCTATTGTTTTTTATCCTATATCTTGTTAGTTTTCAACATTTAAGAGAACTGCGAAACTTTAGATACTAACTATAAAACACGATAAAATGGCTGGCAAATTTAAATTTACATTCGGACCATGGAACATCCATAAAGGAGAAGATGTATTTGGTCCTTCGGTAAGAGATTCCATCTCCTTTGATGATAAGCTTGGAATGTTCAAATCACTGGGATTTGACGGTGTGCAGTTCCATGATGATGATGCAGTTTCAGACATTAATGGCAAATCCCCTTCACAGATTGCAAGCGAATCTGCTGCGCTCAAAACACGGTTAAATAACCTGGGACTTGAAGCTGAATTCGTAGCACCCAGGTTATGGGAAGATTCCATGACCATCGATGGTGGATATACCTCCAATGATCCAAAATGCAGGGAATATGCCATTGAACGGTCCAAGAAAGCCATTGATATCGCCAATCATCTTGGAACAGATCTGCTGGTCCTCTGGTTAGCCCGCGAAGGCACCTACATCCGTGAAGCAAAGGATAGTCGGGTAGCCACCGACAGACTGGTGGAAGCCATCAATGCGATGCTGGCCTACGATCCCAATATCAGGGTCTGCATTGAGCCCAAGCCCAATGAGCCCATGGACCACGCTTACATCCCCACGACCGGGCACGCCATTGCGCTGGGGATGCTCACCTCAGATCACTCCAGGGTTGGGGTAAATATAGAGTCTGCACACGCTATCCTGGCTGGACTGGACCCATCCGATGAGATGGGATTTGCGCTTGCGCACCAGAAACTGTGGACGGTTCATTTAAATGACCAGAACGGGCTCAAGTTCGATCAGGACAAGAGCTTCGGTTCGGTGGATTTAAGAAGGGCGTTTAACCAGGTTAGAATTCTGGACATGAACAACTACGGCAACAATGGAGAGTGGATAGGTCTGGATGTAAAAGCCATGCGGACACAGGCATCCCCAGCCACCCTGCACCTGTCAAACAGCCTTGAGGTTTTCAAGATGCTCTTGGAGTTATCACGTAGTCTTGACGACACCCTGATCGAAAAACTTATTGACCAGAGAGACTATGAATCGCTGGACCTGCTGATCATGAAACACCTGCTTAGGCAGTGATCGATTACAAGGACTTGCCCCAGAGCTTGACCGAAATCATTCATAACTCCTGATAGAAAATTGCTGAAGTGGATTCTTATATGTTCGGTATTGCTTCTAAATGCCTGCTTCCAACATCAGGAGATTAGGATGAACTGTGCTAAAATCCAAACTTTTTCACCCTAAATTCACATTTACGCTTCGATAATTTTCGAAGCCGTGTGTAAGTACAATAAGATAAATGGCAGTTCTTTTACCTATCCCTGGAATTGAGCATAATCTGGTTAGTAGATCAGGTTGATATTCCTTAATCACAGCTTCCAGTTTAAGCTCAAATTCTGCTATTTCATCGCTCAGATTCCGGATTTGTCGACGAACCGAAGTAAGCACTATGGACCTGGAAATGCCTTTTGTTTTTAAAGCATGTAATCTATTCTTCAAAGCGGCTCTATGCCTTACCAGTATTTCAATAGGCTTATGAAGTTCTGTGGCATCGACAATCAATTTCGAAGGAGGATTCCAGAGATCTGGTTGTTCAGATTCTCTATACAGCCGGATCATCAGTGCATCCAGCTTATCCGTTTTGGAGGTCTTCAGACGCATCTGGATGAAGCGTTTCACCGATAAAGGATTTACTACCGATACATCAATTGATTATGAGTATAACCAGGTGGCAAGCCCCTGGTAATAGCTGCTGGTAGCCTCCATTACACAATGGGAATACTCATTCAACATTTTGCCGAACTCTTTAAATCCGGATAGATCATTTTTGAACTGATGATGATTCTCGGAAGAATCCATCACATCGAAGACATCTTTTGAAATGTCAATACCAAAGAATTCTTTACATTTACTCATACATATTGTGTTAGGAAAGAACAATCTACCGTACTTCTTGCAACCTAGAAACGGGCTCCACAGGCCCAATGAACTGTTCAGAATTGTGGTAGAAAAGAGAGGGGATTAACATTGTTCTCGAGCTTCAGGCTCATTCACTATTTTCGGGAAAGAGGTGTTGAAGGCAGAGATAGAAGTCAGCAACAGTGGCTCCCGCACAGGAGAGGAGGTTGTACAGCTGTACATTGGATTTAAAAATTCCAGGGTAGACCGGCCCGTGAAACTGCTCAGGGGCTTTCAGAAAGTGGAACTTCATCCGGGCGAAAAAGCGCAGGTGAAATTCGAAATTCCTGTGGAAGAACTGGCCTGGTACAATCCTGAAGCAGCACAGTGGGAGATCGAAGAGATGAAATATGAGTTATATTTGGGTAGCTCATCCGCTGAAGCGGACCTCTCTTCTTCAACTTTTAATTATACAAACTCCGTGGCGCTGCCAGGGAACCAAGAATGAACAAAACAATCAAGATATCAGGTGCAGGGTGTTGTTTGGTGGATCAGATTCATCCCGGGATAGATTTTTCCTCCTCCAGCATTGAAAGATATAAATCCCGTACCCCTGGAGATGGTGGTTTACATCCGGGCAGACTTGTTTTTACGGAGCAATTTGAGGCCTTTGCCAATCAAAAATTGAATGGTGTCATCCAGGATATCTCACAGGAAGGAACAACACCTGTTTTTAATATTGGCGGCCCCTCAGTGGTTTCCCTGATCCATGCGGCACAACTTCTGCAGGACATCCAGGTAGAGGTGAGCTTTCATGGAGTAAGAGGAGAAGATAAGGCTGGACAATTCATGCAGTCTAAACTCGAACTAACACCATTAAATCTAAATCAATTTAAGGTCACCAAGGGCTCAACTCCCTCAACCATCGTACTCTCAGATCCGGGATATAATAATAATCAGGGTGAACGTATTTTCATTAATGATATTGGTGCTGCCTGGAATTTCGGACCTCAGGAGCTGAGCAATGATTTTTTTGATTCTGATATCGTTGTTTTTGGCGGAACGGCCCTTGTGCCGGGTTTACATCATAATCTCACAGAATTGCTGGAAAGGTCAAAGGCAAAAGGCTGTATTACTGTGGTTAATACTGTCTATGATTTTCATGGCGAACTGGAGCATCCTGGGCAGCGATGGAGGTTGGGGGCCAGCAGTGAAAGCTACCGCTTTATCGACCTGTTGATCATGGACTACGAGGAGGCGCTAAACCTCAGCGGAATGAGGGATCTGAACAAGGCCGCTAGCTTCTTCATTGAAATGGGGGTTTCGTCCTATATCATCACCAATGGAACAGATCCAACAGCATGCTATTCTTACGGAGGATTGTTTGCGCCTGTTCCCAGGAAAAATTATCCTGTTTCCCTGGAGCTCATCGAGGAGCTGAAGGATTACCGTGGTGGAGATACAACGGGATGTGGAGACAATTTTGTTGGTGGAGTGTTAGCTTCTGTAGCTTGGCAGCTAAATGAGAAAAGGAAGGTGCTGAACCTGGAAGAGGCCATCTCCTGGGGGACCGTTTCTGGAGGCTATTGTTGCTACCATGTGGGAGGCGCTTATTTTGAAAAGCAGCCAGGTGAAAAACTTGCACTGCTTAGACCTTACTATGCAACTTACAAAGAACAGATAAAAGCCGATCCTACGATCATCATTTTTGGGGCCGGAAAAATAGGACGCTCCTTTATTGGGCAACTCTTTGGCAGGGCTGCTTATAAGATAGTATTTGTGGATATGGATGAGTCGCTTGTGCATGAGCTAAATAGTCGCGGCTCCTATCCGGTAGTTATCAAGGGTCCGAAGGGTGAGGAGCGAGTAGTGATTGATAATGTTACTGCTATACACGCCCTGGACACTGAAGCAATTGTAGAAGTCATCAGCAATGTCAACAGCATGGCCATTTCTGTTGGGAAGGCTGCCTTACCTGCTGTAGCTAAGACTGTGGCCGCTGGATTACTGGCTAGAGAAGAGAAGCAGGCTGGTCATTCCATCGATATCATCCTCGCTGAAAACATGCGCTCAGCTGATCATTTCTTCCGGGAAGCGCTCCGGGCTTTCCTTCCTGCATCCTACCCCTTAAACGAGCGGGTGGGATTGGTGGAGACCAGCATTGGAAAAATGGTTCCTATTATGACCTCCCGGGACCTGGAAGCAGATACCTTGCAGGTATTTGCAGAGCCTTATAATACCCTGATCCTGGATAAAAAGGGATTCAAAAGGACAATCCCTTCTATTAAGGAGTTTGCCTTGAAGGAGAATATGAAAGCATGGGTCGACCGAAAGGCATTTATACACAACCTTGGGCATGCAACAGCTGCTTACTTTGGATACCTGAAGTACCCTGAAGCAATCTACATGTATGAGATCCTTGCCGACCCTAAAATCTTATCTTTCACTAAAAACGTTATGGAGCAATCAGCAGCGATCCTTCGGAAAGTCTAC
>QMPQ01000037.1 GCA_003648635.1 Bacteroidota bacterium
CGAAGAAGGTTCGAACTTCGTTCAAAACATCCGACACTACAGGACTTCTTTCAAATTTTGGAGGGAGTCCTTTCTTTTTATTCTCCCCACGGCCTCCCATCTTTACCCATTGACTGCATTGTAGACGGCGCAGGCAAAAAGTAAAGCACCAGCACACTGTTGATTAACCCTCCAAAATCCTGATAAGATCATTATTTACGTAAAATACCTCTTTCCCATCCTTTTTCGGACTGAGAATACCCAAATGAGTTAGTTCGCTCATGTATTTGGTAAGGGTCGTCCGACTGGTGCGATTCAGTACCTGGTTCAATAAAGCGGGTTTGATATAGGGTTGCATGAATATTGTTTCATTTACCTCCTTGCTATACCATTTTAATTTTGCCTTACTATATTCGAGTGTTTCCTCCATCTGGGTAACAATGTCATCTATAAGATTATTCGTATAGCTTGCGGTAAATTTGACAGCATTCATCATAAATAATATCCATGATTTCCAGTCGCCACGTTGAGTAACTGCTCCTAGTCGAAAATAGTAATCATCCTTATTCTCGATAATATACTTGCTAAGATAGAGTACCGGGAGAGCTAATAGTCCTTGACTAACTAAGTACAGCAAATTCAATATTCTGCCTGTACGGCCATTGCCATCTGAGAAGGGATGTATTGCTTCAAACTGATAATGGGAAACTGCCATTTTTATTAATGGATCTGTAGGATAAGAATCCTGGCTGCCAAGATAATCTAAGAAATTATCTATTAGACTTTTGACAATCTCCCCTCCTCTGGGAGGAGTGTAAATAATCTCTCCTGATCTAAACTCACTGTTGCTTCTCCGAATTACAACCCGGGATTGTGGAGTACGCAATTTAAGGGTAGTATCCTTTACCTTCTGATATACTTCAATGACAGTATTAGATGTAATTCTTTGAGTCTCACGGATACTATGATAACCTGCCCACAATGCCTCCCTGTACCTAAGCACTTCTTTGGTTGCAGACGAGGCTATTTCTTCTTTTAATGTATCTGATATGGCAATGTATAGCTCATCATTAGTGGTGAAAATATTTTCAATTTCCGATGAGCTTTTCGCTTCCTGCAAAGAAATTGTATTTACTAAGATTGAAGGATCCGGCAGTCTGTGCAGATTTTTATTTAATTCTGCCAGGCTTCTGCTTGCATAACCCCATTGCAACAAAACATCTTTATCAATTATCTCTTCTGGGGGAGGCAAATGAGGTAGCTGATTAAATGGTTGGATTCTATCAGAAACCGGTTTAACGTTCATTATCTGCTTATTTATTGAACATGTTGCAAAGATATGTCCATTTTTTGAGATCCCATTCATTTCATGTCCATTTATTAGCGATAATATGAACATGAGACTACTAAATGTTCAATCTGAAAGTCATTTAGGATTATGAAACAAGGATTAGCTTCTCAAAATTCAAGTAATGCCTTAGTATTGATTAGGCAATGGAAATAGTAAGTTTCCCCATCCGGTTTCCCCATTTCAAAAAGCATGCCCTTCGGGCACTCTACTTTGTGAAAAGAGCAAAGGCCGGGCTTCGAAACTTTGGCCTGCGCGCAGGAAATCAAGCGATCGCAGCGAAAAATACAAAGATGGACTGCATCACCAGCCGGACCCAAACCGTCATATATCAGCAGCGTCAACCTTCTTCTCCCTCGAAGAAGGTTCGAACTTCGTTCAAAACATCCGACACTACAGGACTTCTTTCAAATTTTGGAGGGAGTCCTTTCTTTTTATCCTCCCCACGGCCTTCCATCTTTACCCATTGTCTGCATTGTAAACGGCGCAGGCAAAAAGTAAGTCTCCAGCACACTGACCAGAAAGAGTGTGTCTGAATTATGGAATCATCTCCAAAGAAAACAATATCAGGGACTTTGTCTGGCATTAGCAGGGAACAGCTTTCGTTTATTTTAGTTTTTTGTACCCAAATTCCTCAAACCAGAAAGCCCACTCCTCATCTATCTTGTCCAGGAGTACCTGGGGAAGCGGATCATAGGTGTTGCGTTTATACTGTTTCACAGAGTCCAGGTAAGTTTCCATGGCTGGTCGGGCAGTCTCCAATCCTTCAAGATTCAGCACTTTGTAAATGGTTTCCACGGTTTCAAGTGGAGCTGTCTCAAGGGCATTAAAACCAATTTCAACCAGGTTCCCTTCCGGGATCAGTGCTCTCTCCCTTAAGTATTTGTGAAGGATCCTGGCATTGTTATGCAGGATGAGTTGTTCAATCTCGGCTTGACTGAAAAACTGGAGAAGCTGACTGCTGATCATGCGGTTATAGAGTTTCTTGGTGGACCTGAAAACTGTATATGGATCGCGATGGATGAATATGAACTTCGCCTGGGGGAAGAGTTCAAGAAGCTCTTTGACACGGCCGGTATTGTGCGGATTTTTCAACAGCAGGGTCTTCTTTTTGCTATAGTACGCGATGTTCTTCAAAAGGAAGAGATAGTCCCGTTTCCATTCATCTTTCTCCTGCTCGCTAATGCCTTCAAAGAGGTGATACCTGGTAAAGTAGGTGTTATTTTGTGGGAAGAAGAAGGAGTGAATGCTACTCCGGGTAGTTGTCGTACTTAATGCTTGCTCCTCTTCTGCCGGATCATCCAGAGTCACTCTTACATTGTCCTGGGGTCTCTTTCCAGGCACAAATATGCTTAATACCTTGTTCAGCCGATCCAGGCTTAAAAGAGAGAAATTGAAGGTGAAGGCCTGATGGTTCTTCAGGTAGCCAAACCTGGTATCCCGGGCCATCAGATAATGCAGATGGGTGGTACCTGTGCGCCACAAACCCAGAATAAATATGGGAGGATGATCTTCAAGAGAAATCTTCAGGACCTTTTTTGAAAAGAGGATGCGTTGAAGCAGGAAACCAGGTGAAAAGAGTTTGCTATAGAAAGAGATTCTTCGTGCCCTGAAACGATAGGGATGATCAATCTGGTTCTCACGTTTTAGTTCTTTCCAGACCTTGGGTAGTACTGTGTAAAGCTGGTGCTCTCTAACTTTGAATCTCCTTTTTCTGGTCATTGCCCAAAACTACACATTCTAAGCAATTCAGACAACATGAAGCTTAGCACCTTCCCCTGGCACAGGGACTATTGGTGATAAAGAATCCGAAGAATCCGCCGATTAGCAGACTTTTTACAATGTCTTTGCCTGGAATACTTTCCATATTTCTCCCTTCTGTGAAGTAGAAAAAGAGGAAACTAATTGTAGCACCCACCAGAATGGCAGTAAGAGTGGTCTTAAACCGGGGAGAGTTTACAGTTCGGTTTATCCAGCTTCCCTGTGGTTTGATATCGAGTTGTTTGAATTGCATATATGTAAATATGTAGATATAAAGATGTGTAAAAGTAATATTTTTTCTTGTAACTTTACATGGAATGCGGGGTGCCTTAATAATACGGGCTGAGATCAAACCCTTTAACCTGATCTGGATAATGCCAGCGTAGGGAACTCAGAACTCCTGTTAATGCCCCGTTTTCTGATTGTTGTTCTAAATTCAGTCAAATGAAGCGGATTTCTTTGCTTGTTATACTGTTGGCTATCTCCTATATAGCTATGTCTCAGAAAGTAACTGTTACCGGAACGGTAAAAGATATGGAAGGGGAGGCACTGGTGGGTGCCAATGTGGTGGTGAACAACTCCATGCTGGGTGTATCGACCAATAGAGATGGTATGTTTGAATTAGCCCTCGATGCAAGCAAATCTTATGAGATCACAGTATCCTATATGGGTTATGAGACTCATGTTTTTGAAGTGACTCCACCATTTAAGGAGCGCTATGATCTTGAATTATCGACCTCCATGTTTATCGCCGACGAGGTAGTTGTGAGAGCCACAAGGGCAGGAAATCTTACCCCCATGGCCTATGAGAATATGGAAAAGGAGGAGATCGCCGCCCAAAATATGGGGCAGGATATGGGCTACCTCCTGAGTTTAACTCCTTCTCTGGTTCAGTCGTCCGAATCGGGTACAGGAATCGGGTATACAAATTTCCGCATCCGCGGTGCCGATCCCAGCAGGATCAATATTACGGTAGATGGCATTCCGCTGAATGATGCAGAATCGCAGCAGGTTTTCTGGGTGAATATGCCATCCTTCACAAGCTCTTTAAGCAGTATCCAGGTGCAACGGGGAGTGGGGACTTCCACCAATGGAGCCGCAGCTTTTGGGGCCACAGTGAATATGCAAACCGAAACTCCTTCGAGAGATGCCTATGCAGATATCAGCTCTACTTTTGGTTCATACAACACATGGATCAATACGGTAAAGGCGGGTACGGGCCTGATCAAGGACCGGCTTAGTTTTGATTTTCGTTATTCCAATTTAAAATCCGATGGCTATGTGGATTATGCCAGCTCTGATAATCAATCCATGCAGTTTACGGGAACCTATTTTACTAAGAAGGGCAGAATTAAAGCCAATGTAATTCTGGGTGAACAACATTCCGGGATTAGCTGGTGGGGGGTAGATGAAGTCACCCTCGATACCAACCGGACCTATAACCCGGCCGGACAGTATGTGACGCCTTCAGGGGAGAACCGCTACTACGAAAACCAGACAGATAACTACTGGCAGAATCATTATCACCTGGTTTACTCCACCAATCTTTCTGAAGATCTCCTCTTGAATGCTGCCCTGTTTTATGTGGATGGCAGGGGATATTACGAGCAGTTTAAACAGGATCAGGCGGTGGCAGATTACTATTTACCACCCATTATAACGGATAACGATACCATCACCCATACCGATCTGGTCAGGCAGAAGTGGTTGGACAATGATTTTTACGGAGGAGTTTTCTCGCTAATCTACTCTTTGGATCGATTGAAACTGACTGGCGGGGGAGGTTTAAACAAGTATGTTGGTGATCACTTTGGGGAAATTATATGGATGAGGTATGCAGGAGATACTGAGAAGGACCATGAGTGGTACAGGAACAGTTCCGAAAAGTGGGATGGTAATTTGTACCTCAAGTCCAACTACCAGCTTACCTCTGCCTTGAATCTTTTTGCAGATGTCCAGTACCGCCATGTCAACTACCTGATGGAGGGTGTCGACGATGATGGCTACATGCGTGAGTTGGATCAGGAACATGTATTTGACTTTTTCAACCCAAAAATTGGGGCTCAGTTGGAGATCAATGGCACGCAGTATGCCTATGCCTCCTTTTCCATCGGAAACAGGGAACCTACCCGCCAGAATTTTAAGGACGCAACAGGCGATCCCGAATCAACCCCCAGGGCGGAGCGACTCAGGGACCTGGAGCTTGGTTATTCCTTCTCTTCTAAATCACTGGCAGCTGCGGTCAACCTTTACTATATGGATTATAAAAACCAATTGGTTCCAACGGGTGAATTAAGCCAGGATGGTTATCCGATCATGACCAATGTGCCAGATAGTTACAGGGCTGGTATTGAGCTTAGTATTGGGATACAGCCATTTTCATTTCTGGAGTGGAATGCCAATTTGACCTTGAGCAGGAACAAGATCAGGGATTTTGTAGAGTCCTACGTTGATTATAACTCAAGTACCTGGGAAGGCACTGCCTCCTCAAGGGACCTGGGCGATGTGGATATCGCCTATTCACCCTCGGTGATCTCTTCCAGTGACCTAGTTTTCCATCTGGCAAAGTCCCTGGAACTGCATCTGATCAGTCAGTATGTTAGTGAACAATACTTTGTTAATACCATGAATGAAAATATGAAGCTGGATTCCTGGTTTGTAAATAATTTAAGATTTGATTATTCCTTTCCTGTAAGAAAGCTTGGTGTTATTGGCTTACAGTTCCAGGTCAATAATCTCTTCTCTACACGCTATGAAAATAATGCCTATGGAGGGACCTGGTGGCAGGACGATGAGGAGTATTACTGGTCGGCCTACTTCCCTCAGGCAACTATTAATTACCTGGCCAAGGTGAGTTTAAGGTTCTAAAGAAATAGAATGAGGACATATGTGGATTGAGATATTCGGAGTCCTTACTGGAATTCTGTATGTGATACTGGAGGTAAAGCAAAACCGATTGCTCTGGCCACTTGGAATTATTACATCGGCAGCCTATATCTATATCTTTTTTTCAGGGAAGTTCTATGCCGATATGGGTCTGCAAATATATTATGTCCTGATAAGTATCTATGGTTGGTATTACTGGAGCAGGGGTGGATCAAAGGCAGCGAAAGGGGAGCTTCCTGTGGTGAGAATCAACAGTCAGCAGCTCCTCCTGCTCTTTCTCACTTTTGCACTTTCATGGGCAGGAATTTATTTTGTCCTGGTTCGCTTTACCGACTCTACAGTGCCACTGGGCGATTCATTTACAACTGCACTGGCCATTGTGGCCACCTGGATGCTGACCCGAAAGATCATTGAACAATGGTTTTTATGGATCATTGCCAATGTTGTCAGCATAGGTCTTTATATTTACAAAGGATTGTATCCCACAGTCATCCTCTATGTAGTTTATGCAGGGATGGCCGTATATGGATATATGGAATGGAAAAGATCGATGAAAAAGAGCTTGCAAGATGAAGGCAGATCGTAAAGTTGTTATCCTGGCCAATGGATTGTTCCCGACAGCCCGGCGGGGTCTGGATCTGTTGAAAGCAGCCGATTTGTTGATTTGTTGCGATGGTGCAGCCGATAAGCTGATAGCAAAGGGGTTGTTGCCCCATGTGATTATCGGGGATATGGATTCCCTTTCCACTGAAGTCAGCGAGCTCTATGCATCGCTTATGATCCAATCCGACGACCAGGAGAGCAATGATCTTACCAAGGCTGTCCATTACTGTATTGAGGAAGGCTATCCTTCGGTCACCATCCTTGGAGCCACCGGACTACGAGAGGACCATACCCTGGGAAATATCTCACTGATGATGGAGTACTACCCCCGGATTGAGGTACAGATCATTTCAGATTTTGGTGTTTTTTTTCTGGCTCAGAGTGGCGAGCAGGTACCAACATTTGTTGGAGAGAAAATTTCCTTCTTCTCCATTGATAACAGGGTGCGTGTATCGTCAACCGGTCTCAAGTTTCCTTTGAAGGATCTGCAGTTGTCCAACTGGTACAGGGCGAGTCTGAATGAGGCGACTGCAAATCACTTTATACTGAATTTTGAATCGGATCTTCCACTGATTGTTTACAGAGCCTGGGGACAAGGATGAAAAGAAAGAGATTGGAACGGATCCTGGCGATCATCTCGCTTTTCCTGGTCATCATGGCAGGAGTTCTGGGCATTCGCCGGGAAGCAAAGGATGTGAATAATTACCTGAATGGGATTATTCCCGAAGACCACAGAGCAGAAGCGCTGGGAGGAGAGCGCTTTGCATTGTATGAACCCGATAGTCTGACAGCTGACCTATATCTGATCAATGCAAGTGCAGCAGGTTATGGGGGAGATATGGTGGTATCGGTCCTTCTGGATTCGGCCGGTATTATCCGGGACCTGAAAGTTGCCAGGCACAGGGAGACACCCTCTTTCCTGGAGAAGACCGAAAAAAAGGGATTAATAAGATCCCTTGTTGGAAAATCATACGATGATTCATTTGTAATAGGAGAGGACGTGGATGTGGTCAGTGGTGCTACCTATACCTCCGAAGCAATAATCTCTTGTGCACAGCTGGGCTCCAAAAAGCTTGCAAGGGATCAGCTCAAGCTGGAAGTATCTGCCCTGGAAGCTCCGGGCCTGGAGATAGGGATCCCTGAGTTTGCACTGCTTGCATTGTATGTACTGGCGCTACTTGGAATTTACAAGCTTACAAAGTATAAACGAACCATTCGCTGGATTACCATGCTGGGCGGCCTCTTAATCCTTGGATTCTGGTTCTCCGTGCCACTGACCCTTTCAAAATTAAATTCTTTCTTGCTTGGCTATTTTCCCGACTGGCACACCCAGATGTACTGGTACCTCCTCATCGGAGGATTTCTGCTGTCCATTGTGCTGACCAGAAAGAATATCTACTGTACCTGGATCTGTCCCCTGGGAGGTTTGCAGGAGTGTCTTGGAGCAGTGGGAGGAGCCAAACCACGTTTTTCCAGGCGATTCAACGGGATTATGAAGTGGGTACAGCGTGGAGTGGCCTTGCTGGCCATTCTCATGGCACTCTATTTCAGAAATCCGGTGAAATTGAACTACGAAATCTTCGGGGTGGCACTGAGTCTGACCGGGGCTACCTATCTGTTTGTGATGACCGGACTATTTATTGTGGCCTCCGTTTTCATCAAAAGGCCATGGTGCACTTACCTGTGTCCCATCATACCGCTGGAGGAGATGCTGCGGCTGTTAAGTCCTAAAAAGAAGGTTTGAGGATCTACTCTTTGATTCCCAGCTTTTTTTCAAATACCAGTTCACCCAGGTCATGCGCTTCAAACTGGTTGTTTTCCAGTTGAGGTTCCAAACCTGCTTCATGCACATAGATTGCCGCTTTCTGGGTCTTCATTGAATTATTGAACTTGTTTTCTATGAGCTTCAAATCTAAGGCCGGGGAGTTTATGGAAAAGCCATAGCCTCCACCATCTGTTCCATTATTCTCAATAGTATTCCGGACAAAGCTGTTTCTATGCGGGGCATTGGCTTCCCTTTCTCCACGCAGATTTACACCGTCACTAAGGTTTTCATAGATGTGATTATCCTCAAATAGCACATCGGTATCCTTATGCCCGGTGCATATGCCATAGCGCCCATTATGGTGAAAGAGGTTTCCTGTTACCTTACTTTCATATACCCGCCAGCAGATAAACAATCCATCGCGATCGTTATGATGTACATCGTTGTTTTCTATGATCGAGAAGGGTGACCCGGTCCCTGGATGCAAGCCGGTATTACCACTTCCGGTAATTTCACTGTTCTTTATTGTAATATGCTCCGTGATTTGCCAGCTGATTCCCTCACCGTTAAAGTCTTTTACCCGGATCCCGTCGATGGTAATCCAGCTGGATTTAAGAATCAGGATACCCGCACTATTGCATCCATCAGCAAAGAAGTTTTCACTGCGCATGCCGTCGATCACCAGATTTGAGATGCTGCTGTTCTCCACTTCAATCACTTCTATAACAGAAGAGGCATTGGAAATCAGACCATTCAAATCGGACCGGTAGTCCCGTATCAATCCTTTGTCAATATAAATGACGTCTTCTTCGATATCGGTGATGTATGCCGTTGAAACATTCCAGCAACCATTATTGGGATCATCACTAACCTGTACCTTCATACCAATTTCAAAACCATCTGTATTCTCCACAGTTAATTTCAGCTCGCCAAAATCGGCATCCACCACAAATTTTGTCTGTATACCCCTGTCTCTTTTCAAGACGGTATCATCTCCAGAGCCCACCAGACGTACATTACTTTTCAATCGGACCGGAGCTGATATGGTATAGGTGCCTGGATTCAGAATTACCGTTCCTCCAGTAAGTTCAAGTGCATCAATGGCAAACTGAATGGATTGCATGTTAAATCCGGCGATATCTGCATCATCTCCACCCACGCTTACTTCACGCTCTGCTATTTTTGGAGAGACCAGTGCATCTGCTTTCTGGAATTCCTGGGCAAACAGGCCGCATGAAATGACCAGTAAGCATAGTATTAGTAGTCTTTTCATTGTTGTCAGTTTAAAGTTATTCGTTAATTAGCACCGCTAAACATGCTGCCCAGGCGGGTTTGAATACCGGCAATATTTTGCAGATGCTTTTTCAGGATTAAGGTTTCGATCTGGTTCAACTGGCGGATATCAGTGGTATTCCCCGGAGCCTCATCCCGGGCTATATTTTCTGCCTGACTTCTGACGCGTAGATGAGTGATGAAGTCGAAGGCCTGGATCAGCTCTTCATAGAGGGAGTCGTCGAAGATATTCTTCTCAAGAAGCAATTGAGCCCTATGCTTGCTTCCCACAACAGTCAAACCTTCGCGTAGTGCATAAAGGCGTATATAAGAGGAGACTGGCAGGAGGATCATTTTCATATCCATTTGGCCATTATCAGGCTTAACCGGAATCTTTATCTGGGTTATAGAACGCGCCATATGGTGAAAGAACATAGTCTTGCCCTTAGCAGTTTTATTAATATGGGTACGCAGCTGGTCAACCAGGATCTTTTCGCCATAAATACACCTAAAATCAAAGAAGATGGCTGCATCGAGGACGTCCTGCGGATTACAGTTTACAATCCATTCGCTGAAATACTTCTTCCAGCCATTCAGCTCACGGTTCCATTTGGGATTGCTGGCCATAATCTCCCCCTGACAAAAGCGGTAACCTACTGTATCCAACTCCATATTGACCTTTTTGGCCAGGACCTTGAAGTAGACCTGTGCTTCCTGCCTGAAGCTCTCCTGCAGATTCACCGTGATGATGGCATTGTCCTGATCAGTGGTAAGCGTCTGCTCGCCCCTTCCCTGGCTCCCCATGGCAATAAAGGCGAATTTACATGGTGCAGGCCCTAGCTCTTCTATGGCAAGTTCGATAAGGCGTCTTTGAATGGCATCTGCGACGGAGCTGATGATTCTGGTCATAATACGGGTCTGTCCCCCGCTATCAGAAAGGGCTTTCACCAGGACCGGTAAACGCTTGTAGATTCGCTTAAGTTGCTCCACGCCTTCCGCAACAACAATCTCCTTGATAAGAAAGCCTGCAAAGTTTTCCTGCATTCCGCCTATCTCCCTGAATCCCACCACGCCGGTTATTTTCTTCTTCGAACCCATCAAGGCCATATGGGAAAGACCCCTTTTCTTCATGTCTAGCAGGCCCTCATAAAGCAGCGCATTTTCGTTCATGGAGACAAGCGGAGAGCTCATAATCTCAATCACTTTCTTATCCTGATCTAAACCTGTGGCCAGTACTCTTTCTGTCAGATCATGTTGATTGATCACACCAACAATCTTGTCGCCGTGATTCACAAACAAGATGTCGCTTCGTTTCCTGGCCATAAATCTAACTGCCTCCCTGACAGAAGCATCTGAATGAATCCTCCTGATGTCCCTGGCAATTGCTTTTAGAGGCTGGTGCATCATCAAAAGAAGGGCCTGCAGCTCTCCGGAAAGCAGTTCGCTGTCCTTTTCAAACTGCATCTGACCACTAACTTCCTTGATTACGATAATATATCCGGTTTGACTTGCAAAAGTGATCTGGGAAGCAGATATCACCACCTCTTTGTTGCTTTTATCTTTGCATTTCAAGAGGGTTTCCCGGGAGATCGACTTTTTTGGATCCTTGAAATCTGCTGCGAGATTCTTCATTTTCAGCTTGAACAGCTCTTCAAACTTCAAAGATACCACCTCATCAGGTGTGAAGCCGCTTAAAGCGCTGAAACGGAAATTTGAGAAGACAAATTCTCCTTCCACCATCATAAGAGTTCCTTCTGTGGCTGCTTCCACCAGTGATTTATACTTCTCCCTGGAGAGAAGAAGGGCATCTTCAGCAGTTCTTTTCTTACGTTCAGTTCTTAGACTCTGCCTGATTATTATTGCCAATAGTCCGCTGATGATCAGGGTGATGATCAGGACCACCCGCAGCAGCCGGTTTTTCAAAGAGCGGATCTCCATCCTCACATCTTCCAGATAAATCCCGGTTCCCACGATCCAATCCCAGGCCTTAAACTCCCTGACATAAGAGAGTTTGGGTACAATCCGTGTTGAATCGTCCTTCCACTGCCATTTGTAATCGATAAAACCTGCCCCGGAATTCTTCACGATCAGGACCGATTCCACAAATAGCAAATTACCATCGGGATCCTGGTAGTCGTTAAGATTGCCACCTACCAGCTCGGGGCGGTAAGGGTGCATAATCATCACAGGTTGTTTGTCAATGATCCAGAAATAATCTTTCAACTCATCCCCATATCGGATCCGGCTTACCCGCTCAATTGCCAGTGCTCTGGCCGAATCGACAGTTATCAGCTTTTCCTCTGCCTCCTGCTGGTACTCCTCCAACAGGCTGCATACAGAAATGGTCAGTTCAGAGATCATCTCCTTCTTTCCCTCCATGATATTTCTTTCTGAAGAGGGAAGGACCACAAAAAAGATGGCAAGTATAAAAAGTGCGATGGCCAGGATGGAGGGAATAACGATGGAAATAAAAAACCGGTTCAGGTTATCCTGGGGCATATAAGTAAAACTTAGTGACTTGAAGGAAGAAACTGTCAGTGTCAAATATACAAAAACCACTGCGCATATTATTACGTGTCACGGGCGGAATCCCAATAACAACTGGAAAATCTTTAAGGCGAAGCTTTCTGTAACCATAATGCTTGAATTGCTGAGGATTTGTAAGGTGAAACCCTCGTACGTGAGCATGCCCAGTAAATCCTATTTTGCAAGAGAATTCCTTCATCAGTTGGAAGTGGGCCCCGAATTCCTTCACACTCCAATAGAAACCTTTGATAAATCCGGATAGATTAGGCTCAAGGTAATGGCTCAGAAGGATGTTATATTCCGGTGTGGGGAGGATGGCATACTCCGGGAGGCTGGCCAGGAAGGCAATCTCCTCCTCACTATACCCCGGATCCAGGTCTTCTTCATGCAACCAGTATTCGTACTCGGCCCCGGCAGGGCGTACCGGAATCTTGCCGGCGGCATGCAGATCGTGGTTGCCTGGGACAATTATTTCACACTTCCTTCGAATCAAATCCAGGCAGGCAGAAGCATTCCTGCTTTTGGGGTAGCGATAATAGGATTCACTGAACCCGGAGATATCGCCAAGGCATATGAGAAGGTCATAGCCCTTCTGGTCGATCTTGTTCAGAACTTTTTTCAGGCGGTTCAGGTCCTCATGAATATCTGACAGGATTGCTAAACGCACGTTTCACAGATTGGCATGCCTAAAGCTAGTGAATTCATTGATGTGTTAAAAATGCTATATGCGATAGGGTTTTTAGTATTTTCACCGCCATGAAAATAAGAACATTACTTTTCACTACTCTATTATTGCTGACCACCTCATTCATGATGGCTCAGGAATTCCTTAGCACAAAAGGTAAGGCCATTGTAAACGAAAGCGGAGATACGATTCTGCTTCGTGGAATGGGACTGGGAGGATGGATGCTGCAGGAGGGTTATATGATGCAGACATCCAGTTTTGCAAATGCTCAGTATCAGTTGATGGGGAAGATCGAAGAACTGATCGGTGCTGCTGATACTGATCTGTTTTATGAAAGCTGGCGGGCCAACCATGTTCGTAAAGTGGATATTGATTCCCTGAAGGCCTGGGGCTTCAATTCGGTACGTCTGCCCATGCACTACAACCTTTATACGCTTCCGATAGAAAATGAGCCTGTTGCGGGTCAACATACCTGGCTGGAAACAGGATTTGATCTGACAGATAGTCTAATAAAGTGGTGTAAGGCAAACGATATGTATGTGATTCTGGACCTGCATGCCGCACCAGGCGGACAGGGGTATGAATCGAGTATTTCCGATTATGATCCTACCAAACCGTCCCTCTGGGAGAGTGAGGAAAATCGTGATAAAACAGTGGCACTCTGGAAGAAGCTGGCTGAAAGATATGTTGATGAACCCACAGTGGCCGGATACGACCTGATCAACGAAACAAACTGGAACATGTCGGGTAATACCCCTTTGCGGGACCTGCTCTATGAAATTACCGACAGCATTCGTGCGGTTGATACAAGGCACATCATTTTTATTGAAGGAAACTGGTTTGCAAATGATTTTACGGGACTGACTCCTCCATGGGACAATAACATGGTTTACGGTCCTCATAAATACTGGTCCACCAACGATCAAAAGTCCATCCAATGGGTTCTGGATATCCGGGAGCAATATGATGTTCCTATCTGGTTTGGAGAATCGGGAGAAAACTCCAATGTCTGGTTCCGTGATGCAGTCAGGTTGCTGGAGGATCATAAGATCGGATGGGCCTGGTGGCCCATGAAAAAGATTGAATCCATTGCAGGTCCTCTCTCGGCAGCCAAATCTGCAGGCTATCAGGCTCTGCTCGATTACTGGGAGGGCAATGGACCGCAACCCAGCGCAGTTGCGGCCAAAACCGCATTGATGGGTATGGCTGTAGCTCATAGGATGGAGAATTGCGTTTATCATAAAGATGTGATCGATGCCCTCTTCCGGCAGGTATACTCAGACGAAGCAATTCCCTATACTATCCAGGATATTCCCGGTGTGGTATATCCTTCCGATTTTGACATGGGTGTATTGAATTCAGCTTACTTTGATACTGAAGTGGCCAATTACGCGGTATCCACAGGATCTTACACCTCATGGAACAACGGATGGGTTTACCGGAACGATGGTGTAGATCTAGGGGAGACAACAGATAACGTCAACACCAATGGATACAACCTGGGCTGGCTCGCTACGGATGAATGGATTCAATATAGTGTTAATGTGGCAGCAGCGGCCGTGTATGAGGTAGAGCTCAGGGTAGCATCTACCGGTACCGAGGGAAAGTTTCACTTCCAGTCGGGCAGTGCCGATATATCTTTGCCGGCGAATGTCCCCAATACCGGAGCCTGGGATAACTGGGAGACTGTAAAAGTCTCAGGGCTTGTGCTAACACCTGAGGATAACAAGATCCGGTTTTATGTGGACAATGAGGAATTTAACGTGGGAAGCTTCAAGTTTACTCAAACGGGGATTACTACAGACCTGGCTACCCATTTTCTTTCAGCATTTACCCTGGATGATCATTCAATTCAATTGAATATAAACAAGCCGCTTGAAGCACCGCTTCCAACGCTTCCGGCCAATTTTGAATTGAAGGTCAATGGCAATCGGGTCACCATTACCGAAATGCTCTTAGATCCGGCCAATCCGAGAATGATCACCTTCGAAGTAAATACTACGCTGCATTCGACAGATCAAATCCTTATTTCATATTCCGGCAATCAAATAGTGGCAAGGGATGGGATCACCCTGAATATCTTCTCCCAGAAGCTGGTGGAAAACAGGGTGGCTATCATCCACCAGATTGCAGGGAAGGTGGAGGCAGAAGACTTCTTTTTTCAAATGGGAATTTCACTGGAAAACACCACGGATGTGGGTGGAGGTCAGAATATTGGCTATTTGGACATAGGTGACTATGCGGATTACTACATCGATGTTACGGAAGCTGGATCTTATCATGTAGATTACCGGACAGCGGCGGACAGTGAATCGGGAGCTGTTAAACTAGAAATCATTGCTGAGGACGAGACTGCAACATTTTTACATCAGCTTAGCTTTCCATCCACAGGCGGCTGGCAAAACTGGACAACTACCAGAGGTAGAGTCTATCTGGAGCAGGGAGTGCAGCATCTTAGAATGACCATCATGGATATCCTCTTCAATATGAACTGGTTTGAATTTACCTATCGTAGCACGGGGATCAATGATCAGCCTGAGGAATCATCAAACATCAAAGTATTCCCCAACCCGACCGATGGAATCCTTTTCGTAGAAGGTACACTGGACAATCAACTGACTGGAGAGATCCTGGTTTTTGATTTGCTGGGACAAAAAGTGCTGGAAAAGCAAATCAATTCTCCCGGTTCGTTCAGGGAAAATCTGAACTTGCAGCACCTGTCATCCGGAAGCTACCTTGTGGTAGTACGTCGGGAAAATGGCCAGATTCTTATACGTAAACAGGTGATTATCGGTGATTAGTACACCCCACTTACACTGTTTTCAGTTTACTATTTTTTCCTTCTATCTTTGATTGCTTGAATAATGGAACAGTTTGATGTAATCATAGTGGGGGGTGGTCCTGCAGGGCTTCAGTGTGCCAGGGAGCTCTCCAAATCTTCTATGCATATTCTGCTCCTGGAAAAGCAGGAAGGATTTGGAGATAAGCTTTGTGCGGGTGGACTAACCACGAAGGCTATGGAGGTGCTTGCACTACCAGATCATATAATTGAACAAAAAATATTGCGTACCTCCATTCATTCAAGGCGAAGGGATGCAGGTACTGTTACATCAGTCCCCGCCCTTTTTACTGTTGACCGAAGGGTGCTTGGAAAATACCAGCGAAGTCTCTTAGAAGGGACTGAAGTGGAAGTGAGGACCAATAGCAAGGTGATTGAAATCAGAGATAACACTGTGGTATTGAAAGATGGTGAGTCATTCGGATTTAAGTATCTGGTCGGTGCGGATGGTTATAGCTCCATAGTGCGTCGACACCTGGGACTAAAGATGAAGAAAAAATTGATCGGGTTCCAGTATACAATTCCGGTACAGGTGGAATATCCGGCCCTGGAGATATATATGGACGCACGCAGGTTCTCCGTCTGGTACGCATGGATTTTCCCACACGGTGACAGCATTGCAGTGGGGTGTTGCTGTGATCCCAGGAGGGTCGATCCCCAAAAGATTAAGTCCGGATTTCTTGATTGGTTGAAAGATAGAAAGCTGGATCCGGGAGACGCCCGACTGGAATCGTATCCCATTGCATATGATTACAGGGGAGTGAAATTCGGGAATGTCTTTCTAGTAGGGGAGGCAGCCGGACTTGCCTCAGGCCTTACAGGCGAGGGCATTTACCAGTCACTTGTTTCCGGACAGGAGGTTGCCAACATGATCATCGATCCGATGCATAAAGCTGAAAAACTCGATCAGGTGCTCAAGTACAATCATATACTGGAGCGGGTCATGGCTGCTTTTCGCTGGTCCGGTCCGCTTAGAGGAATGCTGCAGGAGTTTTTATTGATCCTGATGAATAATGAGTGGCTTCGAAAGAAGATAAACGCCCAATTTGCTTCAAAATCATGAATTACCTTTCGGCCGAGAACATATCAAAATCCTTTGGCGAGCAGATGCTGTTCGAAGGAATTACTTTTGGATTGGCACGTGGAGAGAAAACGGCCATAATTGCCCGCAACGGAACCGGGAAAACCACCCTTCTGCGCATCCTGGCAGGCATGGAATCGACAGATAGTGGTGCATTTACTTTCAGGAACGATATTAAAGTTGCTTTCCTCGAGCAGAGCCCAGATCTGGATCAGAACCTCACCATTGACGAGTTGATTCTGTCGGCCAACACAAGTGTTCTAACCGTTATTAAACATTATGAGAAGGTGCTTCAGGAGCACTCGAAAGAGCAGACCCAGGAGGCTGCAGGCGATCTGGAAGCTGCTACGACTGAGATGGATCGGCTCCATGCCTGGGACTATGAGAGAAGATTGCGTCAATTGCTGGACCTGTTCCGCATTACCAATACGGAACAGCTTGTGGGTAAGCTCTCAGGGGGGGAGAAGAAGCGCCTTGCTATGGCCCTGGTCTTGCTGGACGAGCCCGATTTTCTGATCCTGGATGAACCCACCAACCATCTTGATATCGATATGATTGAATGGTTGGAAGCTTACCTGAGTCGTTCCACGCTCACCCTTCTTATGGTGACGCACGATCGCTTTTTTCTGGACCGGGTCTGTAACCGGATCTTTGAGTTGAGCCTGGGGAATCTGTATCAATACCAGGGAAATTACGAGTATTTTCTGGAGAAAAGAGCAGCCAGGGAAGATCTGCGTAAAGTGGAGGCACATCGTGCTGGCCGCCTGATGAAGCGGGAATTGGAGTGGCTTCGTCGAATGCCTAAGGCACGTACAACTAAATCCAAGTCACGCATCGATGCTTTTCAGGAGATTAAAGAAAAAGCCAATCTGGAGGAAGAGGGTGGCGAACTGGTTCTGCGGGTAAAATCGCCCCGGCTTGGTGGGAAGATAGTGGAGATTGAAGAAATGACAAAGCATTATGGTCCCCTGTCCATAATCGAAAATTTCAGCTATAAGTTTGCAAAGGGAGAACGTGTGGGTATTATTGGCAGGAACGGAACCGGGAAAACCACCTTTTTAAATCTGATCACCGGTCTGGAACAACCCGACACTGGTAAAATTATCACAGGTGAAACCATTGTTTCAGGGTATTACAGGCAAATGGGACCTAAGTGGAAACCAGAGCAGCGTGTCATTGATGCGGTCAAGGACATTGCCGAGGTGGTGCTAATGGAGGATGGTCGGACCATCTCCGCTTCCCGCTTCCTGGAGTATTTTATGTTTTCGCCCGAATCACAATATAAGCGCATCGAGAAGCTGAGTGGGGGTGAGCTGCGGCGTTTGCACCTGCTTACCATATTGATTAAAAACCCCAACTTTCTGATACTCGATGAGCCTACCAACGACCTGGATCTATTTGCTTTGAATAAGCTGGAGGAGTTTCTGCTGGCTTTCAAAGGCTGTCTGATCGTTGTGTCGCACGATCGCTATTTCCTGAACAAGCTCACCGATCACCTCTTAGTATTTGAGGGCGATGGAAAGATAAAGGATCATTATGGGTCTTACACGGATTATCGCTTTCAAAAGGAAGCTAAGAAAAAAGCAGAAAGCAAGAGCCTGGTAGTGGAAGTGAAACCCAAAAAGGCAGTGTCCACTTCCAGGACCAAACGTTCCTATAAGGAGCAGCAGGAGTATGCAGGACTGGAACAGGAAATTGAAAAGCTGGAGAACGAAAAGTCAGTCCTCGAAGAGAATGTCAATTCCGGCACACTGGAATATGAATTATTGAACAGCAAATCGATCCGCATTGCAGAGCTGATCCAGGAGATCGATTCCCTTATGGAGCGCTGGATGGATCTGGACCATCTAAGCTGATTACATTTCAAAATTCCGGCTGAAGGCCGGTATATCGAATGCCTTCCCTCGGCACGGCCATCCAGGGAGCCACCGTCTCCCTCCACTTCAAATAATGAGCAGTTTCCTTGTGTGCGGTAGCAGCGCTTTCGTTTTCGTAAGCTTCATAAAGAACAAAGCGGGCCGGATTGTCATCACTTCGCAACAGGTCAAAGCGAAGGTTCCCGGGTTCTTTTACTGATTCCAGGTGGTTTTCAGTGCTTGCCTGGATAAATAAATCAATATAATCCGGAAGGACTTTAATATGAACAATGGTAATATACATGGCTATTTTCCTTTATATGGGACTCCTGTTTTGATCCAATCTGCTGCTGGCTCTCCCTTCAGGTAATGGTCCAGATACTCCTTGTACTTGATGGTGCAACCCAGCGACCATCATTTGATATGACAGGATCTTTACTACCCTCCAGATTGTATTGGATTTTGCCATCGGTGGAGTAGACCAATACCCGGGGATCGCCCCTGTCGGGAACTGCGGCATGCGCCACCCATAGTCCATCCTGGGAGATGGAAGGTGATCGCAGCTGTTGGAATTTCATGATATCAGTGAGCTCCATAGCCCGTTTCTCCTGTGCAGCCAGTCCAATGGAGCACAGGCAGAAGGTGAGAACCAGAAAGGTTCGCCCGCTAAGAATGATCATAAGTCTGATTATTGTTTGGTTGTGGTGATTACAACTACGCCATTTCCAGCTCTCGTCCCATAAATGGTGGCATCTGCACCTTTCAGAACTTCTATGGACCTGACACTACAGGGCGTGATCCAATCAATGTTGGTGGTGGGCTGACCATCCACAATGATCAGTGCCTGGTCCATGCCAGAAAAAGAGGTTTTCCCACCCCTGATAGTTATTACTCCGGAGTTGGATACAGTAATGCTGGAACCCTGTGTGGACCTGATCAGTGTGAATATATCCGAGTATTTGCAGTATTCATTGTTTTTGTCTTCCAGGTTGGTCACAGCATAATTGAGGTTGGTTTCTGTGATAAATCCTGAGTTAACGGCAAGTTCCCGGTTCTTCTTTGTATCAATAAAAACAAGGTTGATCTGCAGGGAATCAGTTTTATCATTGACTTTTTCGTTAACAGACTGAAAGCCTTTGGGTTTGATCATGATAACATCTTTTTCCAGGCATACGATGGAGAAGTTACCCAGGGAGTCGGATATGGTTGTGGCTTTTGCCTTTTTTGAGGAGACCACCACGTTCATTACCGGGAAGGAATTATAGGCGGTCAGGTTTCCGTGTATAACCCTGTTCTGGGCATTTATTGCTGAAGTGATTATGAGGGCTGTTGCCAGGATCAGATAGAATTTCATGGTGAGGTTATTTGGTATGTTTAAAGATACAATAAAATGATTTTCCCTTTATATTAGATAGGACAAATGACGAATAGTTTAATTCCATTTATGTTTATGCTTTGGCCCGGGATAAAAAGTTTGTGTATTTGTGGATGGATTCAGCTGGGAGAGTGTACTATCATCATGATTATCTGAAAATAAACGCTAACTTTGAACAATAAACCTAAAGAAACCAAGACAATTTTATGGGAAGATCACAGGAATCATTCAACAAGAAGGAAGTAAGAAAGAAAAAAGAAAAAAAGAGGCAGGACAAAGAGAAGAAACGGCTTGCCAGAAGAGATGGAGATAAAAAGGGCGGACTCAACAGCATGATCGCCTATGTGGATGAGAATGGGATGCTTACAGACACTCCCCCCGATCCCAGTACCAAAACCAAGACCAAAATAGAAGATATAGAGGTCAGTGTACCCAAGATGGACGATTCCATGAAGCCGGATCCCATCCGCAGGGGGCGTCTCACCTTTTACAATGATTCCAAGGGTTATGGATTTATTCGTGATGCAGTAACCCAGGAGAGTATCTTTGTTCATGTAAACGAGTTCAAGGATGATATTATGGAGGGCAATATGGTTTCTTTCGAAGTAGAGAAAGGTCCAAAAGGTCCAGCTGCAGTAAGGGTAAAACTGGCATAAAGTAATCTTCTTATGAAGCAAACCGGCCTAAAACTTACGGTTGTAACCATTATTCGTGTCGCCATTGGGTGGCACTTTCTTTATGAAGGGTTTTCCAAACTGCTTATGGAAAACTGGTCGGCCCAGAGTTACCTGGCCAATGCCTCGGGCTTCCTCTCAGGATTTTATCACTGGCTGGCCTCCGGGGAGACCCTGGTTAAGGCGATCGATGTCCTGAATGTGTATGGACTGATCCTGATCGGTCTGGCCCTGTTCCTGGGAATATTTATCCGACTCGCCTCTGCGGGCGGCATCCTGCTCCTCTTGCTATACTATTTCGCATACCCACCCTTTGGAACCTCCCTGTTTGGATCCATGGAAGGGCACTTCTATATTGTCAATCGTAACCTTATTGAGGCTTTCCTCTTGCTCTGGTTTGTACTGAGCACTCAGACGGGGTATGGAATTTCTAATCTTTTCAAAAGAGGGAAAAAGGAGGAGCATGAAGATCATGAAACTCCGGAAGGAGTGAATTCACGTCGTGAAGCCCTGAAAAACCTGGCCACACTTCCTATCCTGGGAGCTATGGGCTGGGGAGCATTCCGCCATGCCAGCAAGGAGATTGATGTGATGTCTGGAGCTACTATTCAGCTGAACTTTACATCCCTGTCCGAACTGAAAGGTGAGCTGCCTAAAGGGAAAATTGGTGGGCACGAAATCAGCAGGCTGGTGGCCGGAGGCAACCTGGTGGGGGGATGGGCGCATGCGCGCGATCTTATCTATGCATCTTCTCTTTTCAAAGCCTATAATACCGAACGAAAAGTCTATGAGACGCTGATGCTTGCTGAACAGGCCGGAATCAATACCATCAATATTGGATTCCCGACCAATGCCTTGCTTGCCAAGTACAAGAAAGCCACAGGAAGTAAAATCAAGGTGATCTCCCAGGTCCATCCGGATATGGAGAAGAAGGACTACTTTGTGAATATTGACAAGGCAATCGATTTTGGAGTGGACATTGTTCAGGTTCAGGGGAACCAGGTGGACTGGCTGGTTCGGGATAATCGGATTGATGTGGTGGAGAAGATGATGGATCATATCCGCAGGCAGGGCTATGTGGCCGGTCTGGCTTCACACACCGTTGATGCCTTGATTGCCACCGAGGAGTATGGAATTATTCCTGATTACTACATGAAGACCATGCATCACGACAACTATTGGTCGGCTCATCCCATTGAGAACCGGGTACCCTTTGAGGTTGATGGTAAGAATTACCTGGATCACAACAAATTCCATAACAACTGTTTCTGCCTCTTTCCTGACAAGACCGCAGCGTTTGTAGAGCGTGCCACTGTTCCTGTGATGGGCTTTAAAGTGCTTGCAGCCGGGGCCATTGAGCCCAAAGATGGATTCAACTGGGCCTTTGAAAAGGGAGCTGACTTTATCTGTGTGGGCATGTTTGACTTCCAGGTGGTGGAGGATGTTAACACCACTATTGATGTTCTTGACAATCTGCAGGGACGCACCCGACGGTGGTACGGGTAAGAAAAGTGCCTGATTTATAGGTATTTTAGATTTCTGTCTTAAATTTGTGTATGGCCGGTACACGACAGCTTGCTGCCATCCTGTGTACAGACATCGATGGTTATGCTGCCCTGATTCAACAGAATGAGTCTTTAGCTCTTGAATTAAAAGAAAGGCACCGGGAGGTTTTGCACCAGGTGGCCGCAAAATTCCATGGAAAGATCCTTCCTTACATCGGTCATGATTCACTAAGCTTTTTTTCCAGTGCAGTTGAGGCCGTTCAGTGTGCCATTAAGATGCAACATGCTTTCCGTGAGGGAACCCCTGTCCCTGTAAAGATCGGGATCCACCTGGGAGACATTATCTTTACTGGAGAGGAGGCCATCGGGGATGGAATCATGGTTGCCCGGAAAATTGGAACCCTGGCCTTGCCGGGAGGCATCCTGATTTCCAACAAAATTTATGAAGAGGTAAAAAAGCAAAGCGGGATCCAAACCAGGTATATAAAAGCATGTGAGCTGGACGAGCAGGGTCAGCAAGTTGAGGTATATGCCATTACAAATGAAGGTCTTGTAGTTCCGGAAAGTACACATAAAGGAAGGGAGCCAGCAACAGGTGGCCAGGGCTCAGGATCGGGACTACGTTATTTCTGGGAAGAGGCAAAACGCCGGAATGTGGTGCGTGTGGTCTCCATATATGCTGCTGCAGCCTATGTCATCCTGGAGATAACCAGCATCATTTCGGATTCGCTGAACCTGCCGCCCTGGACCATGCCTGTGATCATTATC